>JANMEE010000164.1:0-4327 GCA_031376645.1 Dolichospermum sp. OTE_75_concoct_329_sub
TGGTCAAAAATAGAAAATTTAGCCGGACAAATTAAAGATAGGAGTTGTAGCTAATGAGCGCGTCCAGCATAATAAATAATTTAAATCAAGCCATTAATTGTGCTGGAAAGTGCGATTGTTGTGACAGATTGCAGAGTCAGATTAATCAGATTAATCAACAATTAAATCAATACTTAAAGCGCGAAGAAAAAACAGAAATTATTCAACAATCTATCTCTGGCGCGGAACAATTAATAGTGCCTGGCATAGCAATAGCGATCGCTAAAGCTATTGACCTTATAAAGCCAGAAATAGCACTAGCTATCGAATTAGCTAAAAGTGCTAGTAACCTAGCCAATAGCCTATTGAGTAAGCTTGCACCTTTATTAGGAGCGTTAAATGCCTTATTGGCTTTAGCAGCCGCAGCGGGAACTCTTCTTGTTCTAGGGTCACGCATGGATGCTTTAGAGAGAGGTTTAGATTTATTAGGCAGCAGTGTGGATAAAAGTTTTTCTTTGATATCCACATTAAAAAGTCGGATAGACAATATTTCTAACAATAGTGCAGATGCGGCTATGGCTATGGCTAGAAATGCTTTAACAAAAGCAAATGAAGCCATAGGATTAGTTGGTACATTAGAGCGTAATCTTGAATCAAAAATATCGGCAGCAACAGCTACAGCTAGTCAAGCGTTGAGTGTCGCCAATCAGGCACTAAACAGGGCTTTAACGCCTGGGAAACCAGGAGAGAGAGGATTACCTGGTATACAAGGACTAAAGGGAGACAAAGGAGACACTGGCATACAAGGACTAAGAGGATTGCCTGGTAAATCGGCAAGCTTTGATAGTTCTATTATTGATAGTATTCTTTCAAAACTAGGACGATTAGAATCTTCATTTTCTCAAGTCAACTCTAAAATAAACTCATTAGGAGGAGAGCTAAATAACATTAAATCCAAAATAGGAATTATCGAAACAGCTATTTCGAGTATCAAGGCTACGGTAGCAACAATTTCTGCAAAAATAGGAGCAATTGAAGCTGAAGTCCCTGCTATCAAAGCATCAATTCCGCACACAGTAACATCAATAGTAAATGTCATAGCACCGCCAATAGCACAAACCGCTGTACAAACATTTACGCCACCATTAATTCAATCACTTGTA
Source organism: Dolichospermum sp. OTE_75_concoct_329_sub (assembly GCA_031376645.1). Lineage (GTDB taxonomy): Bacteria > Cyanobacteriota > Cyanobacteriia > Cyanobacteriales > Nostocaceae > Dolichospermum. Next base: position 1,143 of record JANMEE010000164.1, read on the forward strand.
CCACCGTTGGTCACTGGATTAATACCAACTATTACAGGTGGCATTATCAACCAAATTACAAATATTACAAATATAGTGAATCAGTTTGTAAACGTAGATTTGTCAGGATTAGAAAAACGAATTGATGCTATTCCAAATAGCACAATAGCGGCTTTTATTGCTAGTCCGATGATTTTTCAGAAAACGAAAGAAGCAGCCAAAGCAGGAACTTGCGAAGCATCAGTCCCTGGTGGTTGCATTGATGTCTCTAATCGCAGAAACAGCAATAATGTTATTAACGCATTTAACGCAGGAGCGGACGTTGCACAACTTGCTTTACTGAACATAATAAACGGCAAATTGGGTGAACAGATTTTGGATAAAGCAGGTGGTAAACTAGGCATTGGCGGCGCATTGCTAAGGATAGGAAGTTCTACAGTGGTTGATAGGCTTTTAAATGCAATGACCTTTGCGGTGACGATGCACAATGCCGTTCAATTGTCGTCAAATATCGGTGTTACATTAATTCAGGTAATGCAAAATGTTATAGATTTTTTTGGTCTTAAAGACGGAAATGGTGACGACTATAATTTGTCTCAATTAATTGGAAGTTCAATTAATAATTTTACAACAGCGATTGTTGGACAAGAAAATCTTGCTAATTTTAAAGCAACTTGGGCGCAATATTCCCGTATTTATGCAGCAGGTGCAAATTTATTTTCTAGCTTCATGAGTATGGGTGATACGCTGGTCAATGCAGCCAACGTGATTAGTGGACAAAATGCAAAAATAGGCAATGCTCTAAGAATTTGGGGGGCGGTGGGTGAAAAGGCTTATGGATGGATGAACATCACACCTAATTTTAGTAATCCATTACTAACTAAGTTGCAAAGCTTGGATGAAACCGCTTCTATGGTTGAGCAGATATCGCAAGAACCATTAAATGTTAAATCTGCTAAGGAGGGACTAGAAATTGCGAGTAAAGAATTAGCCGATAGTTTGAGTCAAGAGGAAAGCGCAAAACAAGGCAAGGAAGTGCCAGAAGCTAAAAAAGTTAAGGAAGAAGAAAAAACCAAAGAGGATGATAGCAGTCCTCAAGAATATCCAGACTTTACAGATTGTTTTCCTGACGACGATACAGATTAGGTTAATCCTCATGGTAGGGATCATTGAATGATTTGTTTAATGATTTGTTTAATGATTTTTACCATGAACAAAAAGAAGATTAGATTTGATGTTCGCAGTCAAAATCATTTAATGATTTATTGAATAAATTGTTTAATGAATTTCATCATAAAGAAAAGAAGGTTAGATGTATGGCAGAATTACCAGTTAGGGAAGTTCGACACGTTATCTTGGTGCTTGAAGCGGTTTACAACCCAATGGTTGAAAAATGGTTTAAAGTTGCCGCTAGTCTTGGTACAAAGCGCGGAAATCTAAAGACCGCATCATTAATCAAGAAGGATGATTCTTTGCTCTTGATACTTGTTAGGCTATTTATCTTTTACTTTGTTGTGGGCTATTTTAAGCAAGGATTAGCTACTTTTTATGGAAGTAAGTTTGATAAAGAAACTGATGCGGCTAAACATCCTCAGTTATTCCTGTACTTCTCTCAGGATGCGGCTGCTGTACCTGATGATACTAGTAAGATTGATAAAGAAAAAAGTGTCAGATTAACAAAATTAGACCAGTCAATTACTCCTACACAATTGGTTGAGCTTGCCAGAGAAGTCAAAGCAGCGTTTACCACTAGTGGTAAAGGATGGACATATACTACAGGTAAAATATCTGTAAGCTACCTTGACCCTGACCACGGTTTCTATCGCGGAAACTACGTGCTAGTTGCGAACAAAACCGATGGCATAGAATTGTATAAAAAGTTGTGTAATCTAATTGATGTACCATTTAATATAAAAAACATTACAGTTGCTGACCCTGAAAAGCAAAATGTAGGTGTTTCGACTACGACGGTCACCATAGCTGGCAAAAAGTACAAAACTAAGCGGTACAGACCTGTAGGAGTAGTAAGATTTAGATATGCTTACGTGAGCTTTGGGAACAATATTCCACCGATGTTTTTAGTTGACTTGACTGGTAAAAACTTTACTGTACAAGAACCTAGGTAATAAATAATATGTGTTACTGTATACATATCAACCATACTACATACTGAAGATACTACATTATTACTTGTAGTATCTTTGTTATATAAATATATAGATATATAAATATATAGATATATAAATATACTTATATAAATATATAGATATATAAATATACTTATATAAACACTTACTAAATAATTTATACACAATGAAAGAAAATCTAGAGCTGGCAATGTTGGTGATTAGTATATTTGGAGCATTTTATAAATTAACAAAGATTGAGCAAAAAATCAACGAAAATGTCTTAGACGCTAGAAAAGATTTAGACTTAATGGTGCAAGAATACAAAGGAGATTTAAGGCTAATTAACTACCAATTATCAGAGATAAAAAAAACAATATCAGACATAACCAGTACGCTTAAACGCATTGATTGATTTCAGAAAAACAAGGATTAAACTTTACTTTTTAGTTCGTGGTAAAATTCATTCAATGATTTATTCAATGATTTATTAAATGATTTTCTACACGAGAGAAAAGGAAGGTAGTAAAAGTAAGTGGTAGCCATTAATAGTTTCCCCAACAATCCTTTCCCTAACCTTGACAAATATTTCTATAGCTACACTTAACTCAGACTGTCAAGGTTGAGCGAAGCGAGCCGAAGGCTTGACCTTGACTGGATGAGTGTGTAGCGTAAAATAGAAATATCAAGGTTAGGGAAGAAGCTATGAACGCTAAAGATAGACAATCACTACTTAATGAGTTGTCAGACTTATCAAGATTGATAGATAATTTAATAAATTCTGCTAATTTTATACAGAATAGAATTGAACTTATGAGACTGAAGGTTGAGCATGAAGATGATGCTTAAAGTAAATTACATGAAATAAATAAACTTGTCTAATAGCCAAAAAAATACCCTAACTAAGTTAATTCTTGGTTAGGGTAAATTATGTAAAATACTGTATCTATGGTAGCTGATAAATCACTTTTAGTATTGCCTTGACTGATTTATCATCTACATCAAATCCAACTGACTCAAGTTGATTTATTGCCATGTCTAGCGATAATGGTTGCTTGCTATGGTTGGTCAGTAAATCAA
>JANMEE010000185.1:0-57837 GCA_031376645.1 Dolichospermum sp. OTE_75_concoct_329_sub
AGAGGTTGTTTGATAGCGTTCACGAAGTGTGCCGTATCCCTGCGGGAGCCGGAGGCATCAGGCATAGCGTGGCGTAGCCATAAAGTAATCTCAGGTATGATTGTTTACCCCCCTTAGTCCCCCCGTTGTATTGGGGGGAAACCGTAAATTAAAGTCCCCTCCCCTTTCTAAGGGGAGGGTTAGGGAGGGGTAAAACAATTAGAATCAAATAATTCAACCGTTTTGAGTATATACAAAATTAACACTACAATTTAGAATTAGTAATGCTTCAACTTATAATATTTTTACAGGTTTGTGGGCTGTGGGACAAGATAGTTGGGTGCAAGTTGATAACTTTTCTGTAAAAAGGCCAAGTCCAGACTGTTTTGATCAACAATAATTTTCAATACTACGTTTTATCAACCTATTTCTATTTCCTCAATCAAAATTATGAAGTTACTCCAAAAGTGTTTGTTAGGTTTAATGCTGATTCCTTCTGGATTATTATTTAATCCTAGGACAATCAATGCCTCACAGGCGGTCACTCAATGGTATTTCGGCACTTGGGATTGTAATATTGACGGTCGTAGTGCCAAAATGCAGTGGCTTGTCGTTGATGATCCGCAAACTCACTGTGATGGTGAGGTTTGTAGCACTACATCAGGTGTTAAGGTTGTAGGACATTTTAGTGATAATGGTAGCGCATGGGTGCCACTAGCAAAAAGTTCCGCAAATTCAAGTTCTCTCTCAATTCGTTATTTAGGTCAAGAACAAAACAACTGGTTTTTAAGATATAATGCTAATTCAGGTCAAGCTGCTGGTTGGACTACCTGGAGAGGTAAACGTTATCCTTTATCTTGTGCAAATAGAAGACGTTAGTAGCAACTTTGCACAAATATTTCGTCTCTTTATTTCCAAAAAGTAGAATCATGGGTCATTTGTTTTAATTTGGCAAATGTTCCCGAAAATAATGTTGATATAACTGATAGCTTGGAATTAATTTATCGCCTACTTTCTTAACTAATCCCATACTATATAGTTGATATGCTTTCACTGTTTCTATACTGATTGGTTCTCTGGCTGTTACTACTTGAATAAATACCTGAGCTAGTTGAGGACTTGCCTTAAAATTGAAGTTAGTATATTGAGTTTATGCCGAAAAATAAATATCAAAACCTGGATACATCATTTACAGAGTAAAATTGTTGATGAAACCAATAAATATTCAAAACTTGCTAAAAATGAAGCAGATTGTCAACCTAGTATTGAAAAGTTAGTAAACAAGTGTTGTCAATGTTCTTGAAATGAAAATATACCTCCATCTCTTCAAGCTGCTTGAGGTGAATTACAAAGACTGCTACCCTGATTAGATAATTCAAAAATGCTAGTAATTTAACTATGTTAGATTGTCAGATCACGTTGCGGATGTTAAAGTATTCTCATTAATTGAGACTATTCCCGCTCACAGTGGGATGGGTTCTTTTTTATCTAAAATCTTCAGGAGACTTCCACTAGTACCGCAGGACGGAATTTAGAATTTAGAATGAATACAACATAACCTTTTCACCGATTTGGAATGGTTCATTAACTTATGCCATACTGTACTAGTGTGTTAATTTTGATGAAATTTCCTCATTTTTCGTTCATGCAAATTTTGTGTTTATATGAACGCAGAGCTTATATAACATAGGCTTTTGTCCCAAATATACATCTGGTGGAAATTAAATGTGCGTATCCTAGAACCCTTGTAGAGACGTTCCATGGATAGGGATTCTCGGCTCTACATTCTTTTTTTTGAAATGTCTAATAAATACCAGAGATTTTGCATGAATTTTTACCCCCTCAAAAGACACAGAATTAACATACTAGACTCCCACTACAGATGATTAACTGATATGATTTGACCTGGAAGGGAGTAAATCAAAAAAGTATTTATCGTAAATTTACTGATACATAATTATGGTTGTTGTAGCAATTCTCGCGGCAGGAAAAGGCACAAGAATGAAATCCCATCTGCCCAAAGTTTTACATTCTTTGGGTGGAAAATCTTTAGTTGAGCGCGTTATTGAAAGTGCTGAACCTCTTTCACCATCACGCAGATTAGTGATTGTTGGTTATCAATCTCAGGAAGTAAAAACGGCACTGGATTCAATTTATGATGTAGAATTTGTGGAACAGACTGTACAATTAGGTACAGGTCATGCTATCCAACAATTACTTCCCCATTTAGAAGGTTACACTGGGGATTTATTGATTTTGAATGGTGATGCTCCCTTATTGCGGACAAAAACTTTAGAAAATCTTTTACAAATTCACCAAGAAAATCAAAATTCTTGTACTATTCTCACTGCACAATTAGCAAATCCTCAAGGTTACGGACGGGTTTTTCGGAACAGTGAAGGTATTGTTCAAAAAATAGTTGAGGAAAAAGATTGCACTCCTAACCAAAGAGAAAATGACCGGGTAAATGCTGGTATTTACTGTTTCCGTTGGCCAGATTTAGCGAAGTTTTTGCCGCAATTACAAGCTAATAATGCTCAAAAAGAATATTATCTGACTGACGCTGTAACTCAGGTTGGTAAAGTTATGGCTGTAGATGTGGAAGATAATCAAGAAATTTTGGGAATTAATGATAGATTGCAATTATCGACAGCTAACGATATTCTGCAAAAACGCATTAGGGAAAAATGGTTGTTAGCAGGTGTGACTTTAATTGATCCTGCTAGTATTACTATTGATGAAACGGTAGAATTGCACCCAGATGTAATTATTGAACCGCAAACCCATTTGCGAGGAAAAACAGTTATCAAATCTGGTAGTCGCATTGGTCCGGGTAGTTTAATTGAAAATAGTGAATTGGCTGAAAATGTCACTGTTCAATATTCTGTAGTTACAGATAGTGTGGTGCAAGCAGGAACTCGCATTGGACCTTATGCACATTTGCGTGGTCATGCAAATGTGGGTACTAATTGTCGAATTGGTAATTTTGTAGAGTTGAAAAATACCCAATTAGGCGATCGCACTAATGTAGCACATCTTTCCTATTTAGGTGATACCACAACAGGAACTCAGGTAAATGTCGGTGCGGGGACAATTACCGCTAATTATGACGGTGTGAAGAAGCATAAAACAATTATAGGCGATCGCACTAAAACTGGTTCTAATAGTGTTTTAGTTGCACCTATTACTGTGGGTAATGATGTCTACATAGCCGCAGGTTCAACGGTGACGGAAGATGTCCCTGATGATTCTTTGGTAATTGCAAGAAGTCGTCAAGTGGTGAAACCAGGTTGGAAGATGAAAACTGATAGTTAATGTTTTCTGGGGTGCGTTAAGAAACGCACCTTTTTACGTTTAGGCATATTTTTTCATCGCATTGAGTTTTTTCTGTAACAGTGAAGGACTGTTGAGACGTTCGGCTTCAGCATAAGCTTCTGCATCAGCAATTTGCTGGTCAATTTCTTGGCGATGTTCATAGTAAAATGCCATTGCTATATGAACTGATACTAATGAAAGCTGATATTTTCCAGCAATTTCTTCTAAAGAATGTCCCATCCGGAGATACATAATAGCCACATCTGCGACTGTAATTCTTGTTCCAGTAATCCGTGGCTTACCACTACGAATCCCAGGAGTGACTTCAATATATTTGTCCAAGTTGTTTTCCATAAATATTTTTATTTAGCAACTAGCTTTAGTTTAAACCAATCTTATACTTATTGCTACATTGGTTAATTTTTCGCCATTGAAAGTTTCGTGGATTAGGTTCTTAACGCACCTTTTTATAGCTATTTTCAGGTAAATGAACTACAGTTTTTGTTTCGCGCAATCTCTCTTAGATATCCCGCAGGGTAGATGCAAAGGAGCAAAGATGCAAAGGAAGAAATACATTTTTATGCGGAAATTTGATTAATTCCTATTTGATAAAATATCTGTTCTTGTACTGAATTTGCAGCAGATACAGCTATTTCTTCCCAATCACTAGCTAATAATAAAATGCTCAAAAGTGACTTTAATAAATCCTGATTAGATATAAATTCTTCAACATTATATAATTCATTTTGTTTTAAAATATCTTGCAGTGCTGATAAAGCTACAGGTTGGGGTAATTGTAGTCTTTGAATCAAGCGTTTTTGTGCTATTTCTAAGGCTATTTTTTCCCCTATACCCAAATTCCATTCTTTTATGAGTAACCGCAGTTCCCGGTTGAGTGATACGCGCAACTGTGTGATTCTTCCAAACATTCCAGGATTTTGTAATAAAGCGGGAATTGCTAAACCCCAATCTAATCCTGCTGTCACGTCGCAGTCACTTTCATCTTCAATTTGAATTGCTGCTTGGAGAGATTTTGGGTTAAAAAGTAAATCAATAGCTGCTGCTACATTCTCGTTATTATTCATAATTACTCCCCGCATCATTTTTTTAAGTTATGATCTAATCCTCCGTTTTTATATTCTTCCCCCTGGACGCGGAATAGCCTTTCCTTGCACATCAAAACAATCTGCACAAGTTCCGGGAAATGCAGCAATAAAGCGATTTAACATATCAGGATCATCTTTAAATACTGTCATCCATACTGACCAAAAGCCTTGAGCAACTGCTTGGTCAACAATTGTATCTCGCATTGCTTCTAGAGACTCTTCAGTATTACATTTAGAAAGATTAGCTAAAGACCTTTCTGCTTTTTCCCAAGCCTCTCTCCTATTAATCCATCGGCGATCTTGCATTTTTGGATCAGGGTTAGGTGTTCTATCTAATCCCACCATTTCAATAGTTGCTTGAGCTAATTTTTGTTCTGCCAGAGCTAAAGAAATATTTACTTTAACAAGTCCACCTTTGGTATATTCCACACATCGGAAAGTGTTATCTTGATCAAGCCAGTAGAACTCAATTCTTGCAGCTATTTTAGCAGAGGCTATATGAATATATTGCCATGAATCTTTCCATCTTTTCTCTATAGCCCATTTCTTAATTGAGTTGCAGTTAGTACAAGCCAAACAAAAGTTTGTCCAGTTGGTTTCTTCATCAGTAAATTGTGATTTTGGTAATATGTGTTCGACATCTAAGGATGAACCAAGGCGTGTTTCACAGTAAGAACAATATTCACCAATTTTATCAATTAAATCTCCTCTTGCATCTTGATAAACTTTAAAAACTTTAGTATTATTACCTCTAACAACTGGTCTCATTTTTATAAACCTCTTGCCAAACGTTCCATTTTGAGGAAACCTTGATAAGCTGGGTCATCACTATATGGAATAGATAGCTCATCTAGTTTACGTTTTAATCGCTCAACCTCTTCTTCTGAAACATTTTCAGCTTGTTCTAAAACTCGGTAATACTCTTCGGCAGCTTCCATCATACTTTTCCATCTTTCACTTTGTTGTGGTAATTCTACTCCTTGGACATTTTCAACAATATCCTCAATGCTTTTTTTAACATATTCTCCATTTCTATTATCAAGATTTATCAGTTCATTGGCTTTTAAAGATTGAATAATAAATGGTGAATGTGTAGTTGCAAAAAATTGAATTTTGGGAAATGTTCTTTTTAAATCTTCAACTACTCGACGTTGCCATTTTGGGTGTAGGTGTAAATCAATTTCATCAATAAGTATAATGCCTGGTGTAAGTCGTGCAGCTTCACCTTCAAATTGTGGATTCAGGGTAACACAACGATAGGCTATATCAGCAACCATTCCTATCATGTTACGCACTCCATCGCTTAACATCTGAAATGGCAAAGTTCTTCCATCTTCTGAACTTGCAACTAATTCTTTTCTAGAGATGTCAAATTTTACATCTTGCCAGTCTTCCATACAATTTTTAATAGCTTCTTTGACTGCGGATAAGATACCAATAGTTTTTCCTTGTTGTAAAGATACTAATTCCCAGGTTTTAAACCACTGTATTAGTTTTTTCGGCTCATAGGACTTTGTAAAACAATTTTTATATCCTAAAAATCGAGAACCAGGGGGAAGTGTTTTGAGATTTTTTGTTTCCCTATGTTGAACCCAAAGGCGACCTGTACTGTAATATGAAATTACGGGCAAAATAATCTTGTCTCTATCTAGTTCCTGAACACGAACTTTTTGCTGTAATTCTCTAGCATATTGCACAATTTCTTTTGCACCTTCACGAGTTGTAGTACCACCATAATTTGTTATCTCTCTTCTCCATGACATCTCAGTGACATCTTCAAAACAACCTTTACAAGATATAATAACTGGTAAAATTGCTTCTAGTGTTGGTGTTTCTCCTTCTTTCCTGATAATATGACGAATTTCATCTTTAAGAATATTCAGTGAGTTAATGTTGTCAATTCCTAAAAAAAAGCTTCCTGCGCCAATAGCTAGTGCATCAAGAATTGCAGTTTTACCTGTTGCATTATCACCAATAAGAACATTAAATTGATCGGAAAACTCAAATGTTTTTTGCTCAAAGCATCGAAAATTCTGAAGTTCAAGTTGTCGTATTTTCATATTATTTCTCGTAAATGTAGTTTTATAAGGTGAGTTACTTAACAAATTATTTTATCAACTGATGAATAATCTAACATATATAATAAATATTAATTGTGAATCACAATTTCAACAAATAACATGGAAGAACTACTAGAAATTAGACAACTCCTAGAACAAGGAAAAATTAATGAAGCTTTACTGTTAGTGGATGAATTAGAAGAAATGAGCCTCAGTGATAAAATCAATAAAATTGATAGTTATGGCGTAATTCTCCTCATCCATTTAATCAAACAAAAAGCTGAAAAACGCTCTACTCGTTCTTGGGAACTTTCCATAGAAAATGCAGTGCGGGAAATCAATAAAATTAACAAGCGCCGCAAATCTGGTGGTGTTTACTTGAATCAAACAGAATTAATGGAAATTCTTCAACAAGGATATCAAGTAGCACTAAAAAGAGCGGCGCTAGAAGCTTTTGAAGGACGTTATGAAACGGAAGAATTAGCAGCAATGGTACAAGAATCAGAAATATTAACTCATGTTTTAGAATTAATTCAACCATAGTAGAGACGTTCCATGGAACGTCTCTACATCCTCTATGCTGTTACTTCTTCTTTAACTTCCTTATGCAAAGCTGCGTACAATCTATTCAGTGCATTCACATAAGCCTGAGCCGATGCCACAATAATATCTGTATTGGCTGCATGACCTGAAAATACACGGGATTCATGACGTAAACGAATTGTCACTTCTCCCAAGGCATCAATTCCCCCGGTGACTGATTGCACAGAAAACTCAATCAACTCATTCGGTACATTGACTACCCGATTAATAGCTTTATACACGGCATCAACTGGACCTGTCCCAATTGCTGCATCAGTTAATTCTTCCCCGCTGGGAGTGCGGAGTGTGACTGTAGCGGTAGGTGTGGTATTACTACCACAGGAAACCTGTACCAACTCAACTCGAAATAACTCTGGTGTTTGTTGAATTTCATCATTGACAATGGCTTCCAAATCCCAATCAGAGATTTCTTTCTTTTTATCGGCTACGTCTTTGAATTTGACAAAGGCTTTATTCAGTTCGGTTTCTGATAGTTCAAAACCCAATTCTTTCAAACGGGTGCGAAAAGCATTTCTCCCTGAATGTTTACCCAATACTATTTGATTGTCTGATAAACCAATTATTTGGGCATCCATAATCTCATAAGTGAGTTTGTTTTTCAAAACTCCATCTTGATGAATACCAGACTCGTGAGCAAAGGCATTTGCACCGACTATCGCTTTATTTGGTTGCACCAACATTCCCGTTAAATTGGAAACCAAACGGGAGGTTTTATAGATTTGTTTGGTGTCAATATTGGTGAGTGGCGCTTCTGAATTTTCAGCGCGTCCCAAGAAGGGATTAAAATATTGTCTGCGGACGTGCAAAGCCATGACTAATTCTTCTAAAGCGGCATTTCCGGCTCTTTCTCCAATCCCATTGATGGTACATTCGAGTTGACGAGCGCCGTTTTTGACAGCTTCTAAAAAGTTAGCAACTGCTAAACCCAAATCATTATGGCCATGAACGGAAATAATGGCTTTGTCAATGTTGGGGACATTTTCGATAATGCCTTTAATCATCGCCCCAAATTCGCTGGGGGTGGTGTATCCTACAGTATCAGGAATATTAACTGTAGTTGCTCCTGCCGCGATCGCACTTTCCAAAACTTGATACAAATATTCTGGATCTGTCCGAGCAGCATCCATGGGTGAAAATTCGACATCATCCATGAATGACTTAGCATAAGCTACCATGTCTTGGGCGATCGCTAACACTTCTGCCCGTGACTTCCGCAACTGATACTCTAAATGAATATCAGAAGTAGAAATAAAGGTGTGAATTCTGCCGTGAACTGCGGGTTTTAATGCCTCTGCGGCTGCTTCGATATCTGCTTTAATGGCTCTAGCCAAACTACAAATTACCGGACCATTTTCCGTTCCTACCTTCTGGGCAATTTTTTTAACGGACTCAAAATCTCCAGGACTAGCAAAAGCAAATCCAGCCTCAATAATATCTACTCCTAAACGGGCTAGTTGTTTGGCAATAACGAGCTTTTCGTCTATGTTGAGAGTTGCTCCTGGACACTGTTCTCCATCGCGCAATGTTGTGTCAAAGATGATAATTCTATCGGCTTGTTTGCTCATTAGCTTAACCTCGTTTAGTTTTGAGAGTGGGTTGAATAAAAGAAAATAAGGGAATTAGAATTAATCACATCTGGTTTGATTTATCAGTTTTATAGAATTTATTCTTTTTGCTGATTCCTAATTCCTGAATTCTTTCTTGATAAAATAGCTTGAACTGCTAATTTTAATTTTTAACTTGGAGATTTGTAAATAAATACTAAGGTAATTAACCGTCAGTTTTTTCTATTCTGTCTCTAATATCGTTCAAATCTATATATCTATCAGTAGCATTACGCAGTTCTCTAGCAATCATACCTTCAGTTGACACTACAGTGATATGAGTATTTTTTGAGCGTAAGAGTTCTATAGCTCTTTCAAAATCACCATCTCCGCTGAATAATACAACTCGGTCATATTGATCTACCGTATTAAACATATCAACAACAATTTCAATATCTAAATTCGCTTTTTGGGAGTAACGACCGGAAGCATCATCATAATACTCTTTGAGGATTTTGGTGCGAACTGTATATCCCAAACTGATAAGTGCATCTCGAAAACCCCTTTGGTCTTGTGGGTCTTTTAATCCAGTGTACCAGAAAGCATTGATTAATGTAGTGTCTGACTGTTCGTATTTGAAGTATTCTAAAACGCGGCGGGGGTCAAAAAACCAACCATTTTTTTGTTGAGCATAGAACATATTGTTTCCGTCTACAAAAATAGACAGACGATTCATTGGAGAACCCATAAAAATTTACACCTAATAATAGATAAGAATGTTAGAGGGAATAATAGATTATAGCAATTATCAAGTGGTAATTTCGCTAATATCTTGAAGGTACATAATGATGTATAAACATTATCTTACCTCTTTTAAAGCCAAAATTTGGACAAAATATCCAAGTTGAGATCCGAATTATTTAACTTGTTTCACCTCCGGGACTTATAAATATGTTGTCTGATCAAAATCTACCAATAAAATTGACCTAGTAACAGGATTCTGAAGTAGATGATATCCAATTTTACTCCTAAAGAGGTATGTATAGGATTTTGGATAGGGAATAGGCTAATCTCATCAATAGATTTTTTCATCAACTGTAGAGATGATTGTAAGAGGATTATCAATGATTCCGGAGACAGAATACCATTGAGGATACGCATCTATGATAGTTAAAACTAATACAGAGTAGGCTTTTTGTGAGATTTGGAATGGTTAGTTTATTTACGCCGTAGTGTACTAGTATTTGAATAATACTCTATTACACTAGTCTGAATAAGTTAATGATTCCCAATATAAATTTTTATGACAACTAACCTGATCTACTATTTCAGGAGTCACCGAGTCAGGAAGAAGGAGTCAGGAAGAAGGAGTCAGGAAGAAGGAGTCAGGAAGAAGGAGTCAGGAAGAAGGAGTTAGAATTATGTGCCAATGGTGGATGAATAACTGGGTTTAAGACTACCACCCAATTGTATATTTGGTGGTGTAACAATTCAGTTGCGGGTCTGTAGCTTGCTTCGGTGCAGGTTATCCCCGACTGATGGATTTTGACTTAGAGACTTCCAAATAAAAAAATATCCTAAAATTTTTTGTGGTGCGGGCATCTTGCCCGCTAATAATACAAGGAGGGAACCAGATGCCCAGCCCACAAAATTAGATAATCTTTTTTGTGGAGTTCTCTTAGTAACTACTGACTCCTTCTTCAATAACTTTCTCCATCATTTATTCACATTCGGGGTTTCTAAATCTTGTTTCTCTGGTTTAGGATAAACTGTTACCCAATCTAAATACTGAATGGGTGGGAATAACTCTATTTTCGCTATTGATGCGGGGAGTTTCTTCAAATCTAACGACTTAATTTTGCCTATGGCTAAACCAGCCGGAAACTTCTGACTATAAGTAGATGTAGATACTAAATCGCCTACTTTAACATTAGGAACTTTTTCATAAAACTCTAACACCCCTTCAGCCGAAGCATCACCTTGCAAAACTCCTTTAGCTGAGGTGCGGCTGATAGTTACGCCCACCTGACTTTTCAAATCACTAATCAACAATACACTGCTAGTATTAGTCGTCACAGTTTCTACTAAACCGACTAATCCACCATCGGCTTTGACAATAGAACCTTCTTGAATACCTGATGCAGTCCCCCGATTCAAAATCACCTGCTGCCACCAATGATCAGCACTACGTCCCACTACCCTTGCTATAATTGGTTTCTGTGGCAGGGTTTCTTTTTCTACGTAACTCAGTAAACTTTTTAATTTTTGGTTTTGACTTTCTAGATCCACGATACGAGTCTGTAACTCCAAAAATCTTGCATCTCTAATACTTTGCTCAGGAATTGCTCCTGACTGTAGCATCTGTAATGGGCTGGTGATTCCTTGATAAATCTCGCGTAACAATGCCCCTTTAGTTTCCCTCAGTGTCCAAGCACTACCTAAAACTAAGGCTAATAAGCCTATTTGTAATCCTTTGTATTCCCACCAGCGTTTAAGAGTAAACATAATATACCTGTATATATTTTTATAAATTATTTAAGAGTTATAGAAATATAGCTTAGTTCCACTTTCTGCGAACTGATAAGTCAGCACTTGTGCTATTACTATCCGCAAATTTTTGACTCAACTGCCTTGTACTTTTGCTGAAAATAAAATAATGGATTCTATAGTTATGAATAAATACAGAACCCACATATTTCTAACTTATAGCAGAGGATAAGGTGTTTAGAACAATTGCTACTACATATTGCGAGAACGCCCGCTGAATACTCTCTCTAACTGTTTGAAGTTTTCTAATACACGACCTGTTCCCAGCACTACACAACTTAAAGGATCCGCCGCGATATGGGTAACAAGACCTGTCTCGTGACTGATTAATGTATCCATACCTTTAAGTAATGCGCCACCACCTGCCAACATAATACCCCGATCAATAATATCTGCTGCTAGTTCTGGTGGTGTCCGTTCTAGTGTCCGCCTAACTGCTTCGATGATTATGGCTAGAGGCTCTACCATACTTTCCCGAATTTCCGGGCCTTTGATAGTTACAGTCCTGGGTAAACCAGAAAGTAGATGCAAGCCACGGACTTCCATTACACTATCATTATCATCTGCAGTGGGATAGGCAGAACCAATTTTAATTTTAATATCTTCGGCAGTCCGTTCACCAATTATCAAATTATGGATTTTCTTCATATATTGAGTAATCGCTTCGGTTAGTTCATCTCCAGCAATGCGAACTGATTCGCTAATTACTGTACCTTGAAGACTTAATACCGCTACCTCTGTTGTTCCCCCACCGATATCAATAATCATATTACCAGTAGGTTCGGCAACGGGCAATCCCGCACCAATTGCCGCTGCAACTGGTTCATCAATCAAAAATACTTCCCTAGCTCCGGCTTGGGTAGCTGCGTCCATGACAGCCCGTCTTTCTACTCCGGTGACACCACTGGGGATACCAATGACAATTCGGGGTGACATTAAGGCTCTACCTTCATTTACCCGGTGAATAAAGCTTTTTAGCATCAACTCAGCTGTATCAAAGTCAGCGATCACACCGTCCCGCAAGGGACGCAAGGCAACAACATTCCCTGGTGTACGACCGAGCATTTTTTTTGCTTCTTCTCCTACTGCGATCGCCACTTTGAGATTTTGATCAATGGCCACAACTGAAGGTTCTTGAAGGACAATTCCTTTACCAGACACATAAACTAGGGTATTAGCTGTACCGAGGTCGATACCCATATCCCATGATGGACGAAAATTTAAGTTAAAAAGACCCACGCTTCTTTATGCCCCCCTATTACGCTACTTGTGACTACAAAGATAAGAGTTAATATTGATAGATTCTATGATGTTTGTTTGCCTGACTCCAGTGAACTAGACTATTTTTTTATCTAGCTTTTGTCAATCTTAATTTTAAGTTCACGAATCTTACTGTTCTATATTCTCAATGCCACTCAGTATAACCGTATAATTTTTTTTAATGTCAAATATTTTTTAAATTTTTGCTGGAGTTATTTGTTAGGATTATAACATATTTTTAATTTTTTCACAATTAGTTATTATAGAATTGCTGAATAATACAATACAAAAATACTAACAAATAAAAGCCATGAGCATTAATGTTGTTACTCTTGTTGGCCGTGTAGGCGGCGACCCAGATATGAAGTATTTTGAGTCTGGTACAGTTAAGTGTAGATTGACTCTAGCCGTAAATAGAAGATCAAAGAATAAGGATCAGCCTGACTGGTTTAATCTGGAACTCTGGGGAAAAACGGCGGAAGTTGCAGGTAATTATGTCCGTAAAGGTAGCTTGATTGGGGTTAAAGGTGCTTTGAAGTTTGATTCCTGGAGCGATCGCCAAAGCGGAGCAACCCGTTCTAGTCCAGTTATTCACGTAGATCAACTTGATTTACTAGGTTCTAAGCGTGATGGTGAAGGTGGAATGTCTGATATGTCTCCAGATAATTTTTAATTTAGTCAGTGGTCAATCAATTTTGGATTTACGTTAGCGAAGCGTACGCAGCGCAGCGAGTATTTTGGATTTTGGATTTACTCCACCAAACAAGTGTGGGGCTTGAGGATTTTAGATTGGCTTTAGCGAAGCGTACGCAGCGCAGCGAGTATTTTGGACGAATTCCGCCCTGAAGGGGCGGGGAACCTGTCCCGAAAATTCCCAATCTAAAATCTAAAATCTAAAATTTTTCGGTCAGTGGTTAGAAAAAAACAACGAACAACTGACACTATTTATATCCTTTCCAATGTGTGACTTCTAATTCACCTTTAGGGGTAAATACTACCTGAAAGTGAGCTAGAGCTTCTTTATTGTCTGGTGCCGCTACATTTGAGCCATAAACAGACTGGAACATTTGGGGTAAAGGTGTTTCCCGAAAATGGTCAAAAGCAACTTGGTTGAGCGGTTCATAGTCAGCAATCACACCTTCTTTATTCACCGCTACCCGATATTTCAGGTCTTTAGCAAAGGTAGGAGTAACACTCCAATTTTGACGAATTGTACTATACAGCTTTTGATTTAAATCCTTGATTTTACCGATATCAGTAATTTTTTCGCCGGTTACTTCTGGTGTTTTAGCGTATCCTAGCCAGGGACTAATTTCTAGTACCCCTTTTTGGGTAAATACGACTTTGAATTGAGCAATAGGTTCATTCTGGACGCGATTTGCAGGATTATAAAGGAGTTTAGGCAGTGGTGTTTTATCTATTGCGTCACTAGCTTTTTGATTTACTGCTTTATAACCAACGATGCTACCATCGGCAGCGATACCTAAACGATAGACTAAATCATCAGGCAGTTCGGAGCGATTTGTCCAAGCTGGATGAATTTGATTATAAACTTGGCGACTTAATGCCCGTAACTTAGATGGATCTGTTATTTCTGGAACTGTCTTTAAAAGTGCTTCTAAATCCTTGGTAGCGGGGGTTGCTGATACTGTAGGTGTGGTCGTGGGAGTTACTGATGCTGTTGGTGTAATGGAGGGTGATGCTGTGGGTGTAATTAAGGGTGATGGTTGAGGCGTGGCTGTGGGTAGGCCAGTGCTGGACTGTGTTTCTGGTTTGACTTGAGGTGGACGGACTTGGGGAGCAGGAATTAAGCTAAAAGCTAATGCAGCTACAGCTAGGCTAGATACACCTACGGTAGCTGGTATTGCTTGTTTGAGTAAGGTTTGACTTGAACCACCATAACTACGATTAACTGGGTGTAGTTCTAGTGATAATTCTGGTAAGGTTTGGCTATCAGCAAAAAACTGATCTACGGCTTCAACTAAATCAAATAATTGGACTGTGTTGAGGATGATTTGAATGGTTGATTGTTCTTCTTGGTTGGTGTGTCTCCCCTGGTTGTCTGTTGTCATTTCGGAGCGCACTGTTAATCTGTGTCTGTTACTATCAATTTTTTGTAATTCAACTAACTCTGAATTATGATTTTGGCTTTGGGGGTTGGGTATATTGCTTAAAACTTCTTGAGCATAGGCGCTGACTGCTCTAACTAGGCTTTCAAAAAATTCCCTTCCCCCAGCTATAGGTTGGTAATTGGATAAATAACATTCTGCATTCACTAATATAGACAATTCGGGACGTAGTTCTTGAAAGTTAGCTGTCCTTGTCATGTCACTTAACCCTTCTAGGAGCAGGGTACAATTAGGCAAACTATATTTACGTTGGATATTCATTTTATTTTTTTTACCTACTCTACTTCACCGTCAAAAAGAGAAATCCAGTACCGCTGCATTCCCGCTGTACCTGTGCAAAATAGTAATTTTCCTAATAAGTCTATAGCTAGTTCATCTAATTTTTCATCAGAAGTTAATGCTAGTACACCGGAGCGACGGGAATTCATCCGACTTTTAAAGTGTGTTCTAAACCTTTCTAGGTAATTAGCTAATCTTAAATTTTGTTCTGGGGGAATCTGCTTTTCGGCTAATTGTTGATATGTGGTTAATAGTTGCCGAATCACAACTGTTAACCGCCGAGCAATGTAGCAAGCAATCACTACTAAGGCTTTGGCTTCTAAAATATCTAATGGACGGCGACTATGCGCTCTTCGCATGGGGTTAGAGGCTCGCATCCGCCATAAGTTTACCCGATTTTTGATAATTACTTGCAGGTCTAATTCTTCGGCAAAGGCTAAAATGGCTTCAGAACCACCTAGTTCTAAGGCTTCAATGGCTAGTAACATTAAATCTATTTGCAATCTAGTTCTGGCTGGACATACCTGGCCAGCGATCGCTGGATCTGGTAAAGTATCCAAGATCATGGGTGTTCCCTGATCGTTGGGGATGTTTAAAGATGGGACACTAGCGGAGACATTCATTCTATAAAATACCTTATGCGTTTCCAATAAAGTGATTGATATTAACCTCCCACTGCTAATCGCTGGCGCGATATGGCAGTTTAATTATATACATTACTTAGTTTTTCTACCCAAATATTTCCATATAGTTTTGATATACATTAAATTTCTGGTAATCGTCAAACAATTTTGGATTTTGGATTGGCGATTTTGGATGAATTCCGTCCTGAAGGGGCGGGGCTTGTCCCGAAAATTCCCAATCTAAAATCTAAAATCTAAAATCTAAAATTTTTCGGTCAATTGATAATCAGCTAAATACTCTAGTCTCTAGGGTATGACATTATAGGGTAGGATTTAGCAGGGATTAGCGAAAATTTTTGTCTCTTGTCCTTTGTCTCTTGGTTGAACACTAACTACTCACAAATATGGATTTAAAATCTCTGATTCGTGATATCCCCGATTTTCCTAAGCCGGGAATTTTATTTCGAGATGTCACTACTCTATTAAGCGACCCAGCCGGATTGCGTTATACTATTGACCTTTTAGCACAAAAATGTTCGGAAATTGAACTTCAGGTGGATTATATTATCGGCATGGAGTCGCGGGGGTTCATTTTTGGTGCGCCGGTGGCTTATAAATTAGGTGCGGGTTTTATTCCTGTTCGCAAAAAAGGGAAATTACCGGCAGCGGTTCATTCAATTGAATATCAATTAGAGTATGGTACAGATACATTGGAAGTACATCAGGACGCTTTACAACCAGGTTGTAAGGTTTTAATTGTAGATGATTTGATTGCTACTGGTGGGACTGCAAGTGCTACAGCAAAGTTGGTACAAAAGATTGACTGCAAACTTGTAGGATTTGGGTTTATTATCGAACTCCGGGATTTGCAAGGACGGAAACATTTACCTGATGTCCCAATTATTTCATTAGTTGAATATTAATCCAGGACTATGATTTGTTTGATTAATGTGATTGCAATAACCAATGACTAATGACTAATACAAAAATTTCCTTGGAGACAAGTCGAGACTGGCTGATCAGCCTAGTTACGAATGAAACTTTTATTTATGTGATGAAACGGCTATTACAAGCGCTATTAACGATTTTTTTAGCGTCGGCGTTGTCTTTTTTTATTATGAAGTTTTCTCCAGGGGATTATGTAGATACCCTGCGGCAAAATCCGAAAATTTCCCCGGAACGAATTGAGGAAATTAGGAAACAATTTGGTTTAGATAAATCTTGGCCAGAACAGTTTAGATTTTGGGTGCAGCAAATTGTTACCAGAGGAGATTTTGGGACAAGCTTTGTTTATCAACGTTCTGTATCATCACTTTTATGGGAACGAGTCCCAGCGACGTTATTGTTAGCGATCGCTTCTTTAATTATAACTTGGGCGATCGCTATTCCTTTGGGTATTCTCGCTGCTGTGAAACAAAATCGCCGAACTGACCAGGTTTTACAAATAGTCAGTTATGCTGGTCAAGGTGTTCCCAGTTTTATCACTGTCTTGTTTTTGCTATTTTTTGCTCAACTGACTACTCCACTTTTTCCCGTGGGTAATATGACCAGTATTGATCATGCAGACCTGACATGGTTAGGTAAAATTTTGGATATCGCTTGGCATTCGGTTTTACCACTAATTGCTTTGAGTATTACCAGTTTTGCTGGTTTACAACGCATTATGCGTGGTCAATTATTGGATGTTTTACGCCAAGATTATATCCAAACTGCTCGTGCTAAAGGACTTCCAGAAAACCGCGTTATTTATGTTCATGCTTTGCGAAATGCTATTAACCCGTTAATTACTTTATTGGGTTTTGAATTGGCAGGTTTGTTAAGTGGTGCATTTATTACGGAAAATTTTTTTAATTGGCCGGGTTTAGGGAAATTGACTTTACAAGCTGTTTTAGCTAAAGATCAATATTTGGTAATGGCGAGTTTGGTAATGAGTGCAGTATTATTAATTATTGGTAATTTAATTGCTGACTTAATTTTAAAAGCAGCCGATCCCCGAATTAAGTTGGAAGATTTGAATTAGTAGGGGCGCAAGGCCTGTGCCCAGTTATTAATCAGTAGGGGCGCAAGGCCTGTGCCCAGTTATTAATCAGTAGGGGCGCAAGGCCTGCGCCCAGTTATTAATCAGTAGGGGCGCAAGGCCTGCGCCCAGTTATTAATCAGTAGTCATTAGTTGTCCAATGGTTTATTATATTATTCGTTCTAGAACAGATGGTAAATATCTCACAGCCCGTGTTGATGATGATGCCACATCAGGATATTTATTATTGTTTAAAGAAGATTTTGATGCTCTAAGTTATCTAAATACTCATGCTGCTGATTTAGCAAACCGCTTGACTGTTGAATCTCTTGCTAGTACACAAATCGGCGGTTTGCTCAAACGATGGGGTTTTGCTGGTGTGGGAATTGTCAATGACCCTTTATTACCTGAAATTGAATTTTTACAGCATATTTAAATAATAGACAGGGTGCAAAAGTATGAATATGAGATTTGCGATTTCTGCCACATTGTTAACTACAACTTTACTATTAATACCAATTAACTCTTCGGTGACATTAGCAGAGACTTGTGCTTCCCGTTGTGGAACTGCTCCACTTCACTTTACCCCGGGACAATATATCCGAGTGAAAATTGTGAACCACAGTTATAGTGATGTGAAATTAGAACAGTTACCAGAATTGAGAAAAAAGACTTTAAAACATGGAGAAAAATTGCAATTTGACTTGCGAGGAGGAGAATTGTCCGAATTTTCTCTGATGTTTTGGGATGATGGGGGAAGATATCTCAAAGGTGTTGTGTCTAAACCTAATTTTGGGACTTTGGTTTTAGAAATTCGTCCTAATAGTCAAGATTATCCAGGCGATCGCTCTCTTTATATTCGCAATAATGGAGAGGTTGGTATATTGTAGTTTAAAAGAGTTTACACTGAAGTTATTTCATTAGACATAGGAGTGAAAATTAAATGTGCGTTTCCTGGAACCCTTGTAGAGACGTTCCATGGGTAGGGATTCTCGGCTCTACATTCTTTTCTGGAGATGTCTATTTACTCTCTAGTCAACTGACTAAAATTTAAGATCCTGCTTTTGTATCGGACAATACTAGATCTAATGTGTCCATGCTATAAACTACACAGTTGGTAGCTTATAAATTGTAAACTATACCTTATAATTGGACTTGCTTGTTTGACTTTCTTATACCTAGAGCTAGAATGTCAAGATTTACAAATAATCAGTTGATTGTTGTTGTTAGCATATCGTTGAATCGATCATTATATTTGAGGATGTGGCAATAATTCTATTATTGCCAATTGATAAATCTTTCTAAGATTAAAGAAGTATGGATACCAAAAAGATTTAAAATAAGTCTTAAATATTATCATTGACCATTTCAAGATTCTAAATTATACCATATTGGACGATAGTTATGTCAGTGAATGAACCAAATTCTGAAGTAAACACAGATATTATTATTGATGTTACTCCCCAACCAAAAAATAAAGAACAAAAAAGTGCTACTAATGTAGTTTCTTTAACTACACAAAAAGGAACGATTTCTCAATTTCTTGCTCCCTTGACCAAAGACACCTTTAAACAAGTAGTTCAAGAAGTTGAGCAAAAATTACAAGTTGTTAACCAAACCTTATCCATGTTGGATTATCAAGGTTTTGAGACAATCCTTCAGGAAATGCTACATTCGATTACTCTCAAAACTGGGGAATTATTGGGAGCAGATCGGACAACGATATTTTTATTAGATGAAGAAAAACAAGAACTTTGGTCTATTTTAGCTGAAGGGAAAAGTAAGCGCCCTTTAGAAATTAGGATTCCAGCTAATAAAGGTATTGCCGGTGAAGTTGCTAGTTTCAAACGGGTAGTTAATATTCCCTTTGATTTTTATGATGATCCCCGATCAATATTTGCTCAAGAACAAGATAAAAGAAATGGCTACCACACTTATACAATGTTGGCATTGCCACTGTTAAATACAGATAATAAGTTGGTGGCAGTAGTACAATTACTAAATAAATTAAAACCTATTCATGATATTGATGATCCCCTCAAGGAACGCATTGATACTAAAGGTTTTACTGAAGTTGATGAAAATGTATTTCTAGAATTTGCTCCTTCAATTCGTCTGATTCTAGAATCATCTCGATCCTTTTATATTGCCACTCAAAAACAAAGAGCCGCCGCTGCATTAATGAAGGCGATTAAATCCCTCAGTCAAAGTGGACTTGATTTAGAGGAAACCCTCAAACGGGTGATGAATGAGGCGAAGGAATTGATGAATGCTGACCGCAGTACACTTTGGTTAATAGACCGCGATCGCCATGATTTATGGACAAAAATTTATCAAGATAATGGTGTCGCCAAAGAGTTGCGCGTACCCATGGGTCAAGGCTTTGTCGGTATTGTTGCCGCATCTGGCAAAAAACTAAATATTCCCTTTGATTTATATGAGCATTCTGATTCAGCAACGGCTCAAAAAATGGATCAAAGTAATGGCTATCGCACCTGTAGTTTGCTGTGTATGCCAATATTTAATAGTGATCAAGAATTGATTGGTGTTACCCAGTTAGTTAATAAAAAGAAAGTTGGGGATTTCCCATCCTATAATCCAGCCTCTTGGCCTAATGCTCCTGATTGCTTCCAAGCTAGTTTTGATAGAAATGATGAAGAATTTATGGAAGCATTTAACATTCAAGCGGGTGTAGCTTTGCAAAATGCTCAGTTATTTGCCAAAGTAAAACAACAGGAAAAAATGCAGCGGGATATCTTGCGAAGTCTCTCCAATGGTGTAATTTCTACAGATCAAGCTGGGGTAATTATTACAGCTAATGAAAGTGCTAAACAATTGTTAGGCTTTGGAGTAGAAGAAGCCTTGGAAGGCAAAATGGTGAGTGATATTGTCACTATTAAAGAGGGAGATTTTAGCAAATGGTTTCAGGATACTCTCCAGTCTAATAATGCTAAAAACAGTCAGCAATATTATCCTGATCGGACTCTATTAACTACAGGCACAGAACAACATAGCGTTAATTTATCATTAAATAGTATTTCTGATGTCGAAGACGAAAATAAAGTCTGTGGTGCATTGGTGGTCATGGAAGATATTAGTGATGAAAAGCGTCTTAAGAGTACAATGTACCGTTACATGACCCAGGAATTAGCGGAAGAATTACTGAAATTAGATGATGCTAAATTAGGGGGCGATCGCAAAGAAGTTACCATTTTATTCTCTGATATTCGCGGCTACACTACCCTCACAGAAAATATGGAAGCTGAAGAAGTGGTAAGAATGCTGAATGAATATTTTGAATCAATGGTGGAAGCAGTCTTTAAACATAAAGGCACTCTTGATAAATATATCGGTGATGCCATCATGGCTGTGTTTGGTTCTCCCCTACCTTTGGCAGAACACGCCGTTATGGCAGTACAAACAGCTTTAGAAATGCGCGATCGCTTGATAGAATTAAATACACTTCGCCAATCAACAAATCAATGTGCCATTAAAATTGGGATTGGGATTAATTCTGATACCGTTATTAGTGGCAATATCGGCTCTAGTAAACGAATGGAATTCACTGCTATTGGTGATGGTGTCAATCTTGGTTCTCGATTAGAAAGTGTTAGCAAACAATATGGTTGCGATATTATTATCAGCGATAATACATATAAAATTTGCCAAGATAGTGTTTGGACAAGAGAACTAGATTATATCCGCGTTAAAGGGCGCAATGAACCAGTCGCTATTTATGAGTTGATTGGAACGCGGACTGATCACATTAATAGCTCCAAACTAGAACTAATTGAGCATTATCATAAAGGGCGTGAATACTATCTAAAACGTCAATTTACCCCAGCTCTTTCGGAGTTTGTTAAAGCCTTATCTGCTGACAATAATGATAAAGCCTCTATGTTATATATGACTCGTTGCCAGCACTGGTTACAATCACCCCCATCTGATGCTACTTGGGATGATGGTGTTTGGACATTTAAAGAAAAATAAGTATTTTTGGGTAATTTGGAGTTGTTTTACTGACGCTGTGTTGTACTAGAAAGTTTCTGGATATTATTCTCTACAGGGGAAATATACAGGAACTTTGAGCTTTTTGTCCGACAGAGATTGTATAGACAGAAAATATCAGTATAATAAGTATAGCAAATCCTAAATGATTTCTGATAGCTTGCGTGGCGTAGCCATACAATATCTAAGTATTGTAGGGTGGGCATTGCCCACCAATAGTATATGTTCAAAAATCAAATAGTAATCCTATAGTGGGGTTTGTTAATTTAATAGCCTATAATTTAATGCTAAAAAATAATTTGTTCTTTATTAGGATTTTGTATGCTGACACAAGAATTTTATAACCTAATTGATAGCAACCTTAATATACTTTTGGAAAAATATAAAGATGATAAATTAATAAAAAAACATAGAAATGCCATAAATAATCAAAAATCTTATGCACTCTTAATTTGGTTTCTCGAATTTTACGGGAGAAAATCTAACTATAAAGATTTTATTACGGATGGTGATCAAGATAGTTCTTGTGACATTGTTTTTGATAATACAAACAATCAGGGAGATAAAATTTTTTATGTCGTTCAGTCAAAATGGAACAATGCTGATAATTCAAAAAAAGAAACTGATAAAGATGAAATACTGAAAGCACTTAATGATTTTGACACCATTCTGAGAGGTGAAAAACAAAATGTCAATGGAAAAATAAAAGCAAAATTAGAATATCTAGATAATCACCTCAAAGCTAATGGAGAGGTTAAATTTATCTTTTTGACACTTTCTCAATATAAAGGAGGAGCAGATGAAAATATTAGTGCTTTTAAAAAAGGTGATGAAAAAATTAAATTTGAAGTGATTGATATAAATCGGATAAAATTAGATTATATTGACAGAATATATAAAAAAATAGATCCTTTAAATCCTTTAGAAATTTATCATAACCCAGAAGAAAATCCTGTCACTATAGAAATAGTTCAGAAGCATGGAACTGTTAAAATAGAAAGGCCTTTCGAGGCATATATGTTTTTACTTCGCCCTAAAAGTATATATGATTTATTTGAAAAATATGGATTTGCTCTTTTTTATAAAAATGTGAGAAATCCTCTACTGCAATCACAATTTAATGAAGATATAGAAAGAACCGCACTGGACAATCCAGCCTATTTTTGGTATTACAATAATGGCATTACAGCGATTACTTATTTTTTACCTCCTATTGGCAAAAGGGCTGAACAAATAGAATTAACAGGATTACAAATTATTAATGGCGCACAAACTGTCTATGCAATTTACCGAGCTTACAAAGATGCTACAGTAGCGAAGCGCAGACAAATGGATAATGAGTCTTTGGTAACTTTACGCTTATTAAAATCAGGTGGAAAAGATTTTGATTTGAATGTTACCAGATATACTAATTCCCAAAATCCCGTGGATGATAGAGATTTTTGTGCTAATGATGATATACAGATAATGCTTCAAAACGCATCATATCAAACTAATATTTGGTATGAGAAAAGACGTGATGAATTTAGAGAGACTCCAGAAAATATAGAAAAAGTTCCAAATTCTGTATTTGCAGATGCCTATTTAGCTTACCATTTGCAAGATCCTGTTAGTGTTATCAAAAATTATAATCAGGTAAAAAACTTGAATTTTATTTCTTATAAAGAACATAAAGAAGGTCTTTATGAAAAAATATTCAATGATGAAACAGCATTTGAAAATATGCTGTGTGCATACTATGCTTTTGATGTAGTTTATAATGCTACACCTTTTTCATATCAGGATACTTTTGTAAACGGTTTATATCATTTCTTAGCCTTATTTAAAGTAGCTTTTACGAAATATCTAAGAGCTAAATTTGGTGATGGTATAAATGTAAACCAATATCTCATAAAAATTTATGAAAAAAACGATAAAAAAATTATTATCAAAACTTTCAAGTTTACTATTCAGTTTTTTGATGAGCAAATTAAAGTAAGTGACAATGAAGAAAAAAGAAAAGAAAAAATATTGAAATTCTTCTTTGAACCTTTTCACTATGAGAAAATTAAAGAAGCCTTAGAAGATTTAGAACTTTCCGTTGAAGATATTGAAAATGTAATCATTAAAGATAATGAACAACTGATTGAGGGAGAAACCGATAAAGAAAATAATATCGAAAACAATGACTGATACACAATAGATTTGATAATTTTTAATTAACTAATACTTAATACAGCGTTGGTTAGTTTGTGAAGATTTGTTAATTGAACTTCAATATTCTTTACAAAACCATCTGAAACCCCTTCAATAACTATATTTTCTTGTTTGTAACAGTTAGTTGATATTTGTTGTCAAAATTATTGTTTTAGTTAGACACTAGGAAGACAACAAAGCAATTATTTTTATGAACACTATTTCTAATCTGGAATTTAAACGGTCAACTTGGCAAACAGCTATTATGTTGACTTTGGGCTTCTGGCTCAGTGCTAGTCTATCTTTAGATTGGGTAATTATGCCTAGTCTATATTTTGCTGGCATGATGAACGAAGCTAATTTTTCCACAGTAGGTTATGCTGTTTTTTGGACTTTTAATCGTCTAGAATTATTGTCTGCTGCTGTGGTTTTAACTGCTGTACTGGCTGTTAGCAAAACTAAATCTAATTGGCGTTTGGGTAGTATTGCTTTATCTGGAATTTTGTTAACAGTAGCATTACTAGATACTTATTTGTTAACTCCCCAAATGTGCGCTTTAGGAAGTAATTTCAGCTTACTCACTAGTCATCCAGTTCCAGCAACAATGAACTTACTACACAGCGGTTATTTTTTGTTAGAAGCCTTAAAAGTATTAGCAGGAGGTATTCTTTTAAACTGGTACTGGCGAGAAGCTTAATTTCCAGAACCTAAGAAAACTCCATAAAAAGATCTGCCCAATGTCATTCTGATAGCGTGGCGTTAGCCTATAGTGTAGTCAAGAATTTCTTGAAAAGCTTTGTTTCGCTTCGCTACAGATGGCTAAAGCCATGCTCCGCGTTCACGAAGTTGACCGAAGAGATACATCATGACAAGACAGAATAATTTATTTTATGACTTACTTCTAGCAAAATATTATACCTGATGATTTCAATAAAATTGACAAAAAAAGGTTACAATATTAAACATAAACATTAATATTTTTTAAGCTTTTGGCAATTCCTACAGCGTTCACGGAGGGTCTCGAAGAGAGCGTGGCGATCGCTATGCAGTTAGAGACTTCCATAATGGTTAAAAAGTCAGATTTTGTCTTAGCTCCCTACATGAAGAGCAACGACTTACGTGCCACGTATCAAATCCTAAATACAGTTATTCCTTATATTCTGTTATGGATTTTAGCAGTAAAAGCAGCAAAAGTTTCCTTTTATTTGCTGCCACCGATCATGGTGATGATCACACTGTTTTCACTACGTTGTTTTTCTTTAATGCACGATTGTGGGCATTATTCACTCTTTAGATCGAAACGGGTAAATAGAGTCGTAGGATTTATTTTAGGAGTAATGAATGGAATCCCTCAATATCCTTGGTCAAGAGGTCATGCCTATCATCATAAAACAAATGGTGATTGGGAAAAATATCGAGGGCCAGTTGCATTAGTCTCCACGGAGGAATTTAGTAAACTTAGTCCTGCTGCCCAAAAGCGGTATGAATTGCTAAGGCATCCACTTATGCTTTTTCCGGGCGGTTTTTTCTACCTAGCAATTAAGCCAAGACTAGCACTAATCGCCGGATTATATGGTTTTATAGGTCATTTACTGAATTGCATACAAGAAGATCCAAGTATGGATATCAAGAAAATTATTTACTCTTATAAATCTAAAAATTGGTACACAACGGGGGAATTTTTTGATCTCCTTTTCAACAATATTTGTGTAGTTAGTAGTTGGATTTATCTGGGTTATTTACTAGGATTTGGATTCTTCTTGAGCATTTACTCAATTACTCTCACCTTTGCAGCAGCAATTTTCATCTGTGTTTTCTTTGTCCAACACAACTTTGAGGGATCTTATGCCCATAAAACCGAAGGCTGGGATTATACGCTAGGAGCATTAAAAGGCAGTAGTTACTTAGAATTACCTACAGTTTTGAAATGGTTTTCAGCAGATATAGGCTACCACAATATCCACCATCTTTCTGAAAGAATACCTAATTACAATCTGGAAGCTTGCCACAATAAAAATATTCATTTACTGACAGATTCGAAAAAGCTAAAAATGGCAGATATTCCTGATTGTTTCCAATTTATTTTGTGGGATCCCTCCGCGAACTGTCCTGTATCAATTGCCTCATTTCATCAATCAATCTCTCGGGAAATGAATTTTATGTCATAATAGATGGTTGATCTAATTTTATGCTGTCTCTTATTCCTCGTCACTGTTAGGTAATAATAGACGGATAGCCAGGATGGCAAAACCCACAGCAGCGATCGCTTTTAAAATTCTTGTAGGTAAAAATTGCGATACAGCACCACCAGCTAATGCTCCCAGGAGACTAGTTAATAATAATGCTCCGGCTGTACCAAAAAATACTGCCTTTCGAGATTGTCCCCTACCAGAAAGAGCGATCGCTGCTAATTGACTTTTATCACCCAATTCTGATAAAAACACGGTGACAAAACTTAGTCCTAAAAGATGCCAGTCCATAATTCTTTAATTCCTAATAATTAACCTTGGATGACATCCCATACCAACATCAGAGAAATTAGCAGCAACATGACTCCGGCTGATTTCTCGACAGTTTTAGGGCTGAGTTTTGTAGATATCCAACCACCTAATAATACTCCCAGTAAGCTAGTAGTAACTAATGCTGCTCCTGAACCAGCAAAAACCACCCAAGGGGCATGGGATTCTGCACTCATTAACAGGGTAGAAAGTTGGGTTTTATCACCAATTTCCGCCAGAAAGATCGTAACAAAAGTTGTCCCAAATACCATAAATACGGATTCTTGGGGTTTATCCTTAACTATAGGCTGATTTAAATCGGTTTCAGTTGCAGACAAGTCAGAAACGCTGACAGGTGGAGTATCAAGTTTCACAGGTGTTAATTTTGTCTCTAAGTTGTTTTCATATTCTTTTCATTTTCTCATATTGTTGTCATAAATTGCAACTTTACTGAATCAAAAACCTACAGATTGATCAAAGCGAATTTGTTCCAAACTGCGATCGCTCTGCTTATACTCGTTAAGAAGCAATATCAAGCAAATAACAGTATTTATTTTTCGCATAAAGATTGTTGATGAGAATACGCGCTTAATTAATGATATTAAGAAGTAATCTAAAACAAAATCTCTGATCATAACTTTGAGTGATAAAATACTGGATATAGAGTGAATGGAAGATATTCATATAAAAAGTTCTTTTAGATTCTCTATATAATTACTTATTAAGAAAAGTAAGAAGTATGAAAATACAGAGTTTTAAATTCAGTAACAATAAAGAAAATTGGCACATTGAGGAAGTTAAATTTGAGAATCTAAATTTACTTGTCGGTGCTTCTGGAGTTGGAAAGACAAGAATTTTAAAGGCACTTGACTTGATTTGTGATGTTGCAAAAGGTAGAAATCGTAACTTAGATGATTTGGAATGGAGTATCAATTTTGATCATTTAGGACAAAATTATAGGTGGGATTTAAAAAGTGCGTCAATCAAAAACGAAGAAATACTTCTAAATGTCAATGAGTCAGAACAGACCGAAATTGTTTCTGAAAAATTAGTTCGATATGATGATGATTCTGAACTGGAGATACTTCTCCGCACTGACTTAGATTCAAAATTCAATAACGAAAAATTGCCTAAGTTGAAAAGAACTGAAAGTGCAATTACTCTTCTTTCAGAAGAAGATTTGATTATTCCAGTCCGTCAAGCCTTTAACCAATTAATATTCAACTTTGAAACTTCCCAACTGGTTATGTTTAGGACTGATTACGATACTATCACTCCAAAAGAAAACGTTTTAGATGCAATAAATACTCCAAGTCTTTTTAAATATTTTTTTGCGAGTGTTCCAGCAATTATAAAGGCTTTTTATTTACAGAAAATTTTTCCAGATGTTTTCAATGAAATTAAAGAGTATTATATTGATATTTTTTCAGAAGTTAAAGATGTGAGAGTTAGTAGTGAGAGAAATTCAGATGGTGATTTCATGCTATTCTTTGCAATCCAGGAGAACTGTGTAGAAGACTGGATTCCTCAAGAGCGAATTTCATCAGGTATGTTTCGTACGTTAATTTTTTTGGTTGAAGTAATTACTGCTCTTGAAGAATCCGTGATTTTAATTGATGAATTTGAAAATAGTTTAGGAATTAACTGTATGGCTGAACTAACAGATTTTATTCTTGATAAATCCCCAGACGTACAGTTTATACTTACTAGTCATAATCCATATATTATCAATAATATTCCTTGGGATACTTGGCAAATAGTTAGTAAATCTGGAAATAAAGTCAGAGTTAGAAAATCTTTAAATATTCCAGAACTTAACACAGCTTCTAGTTTGGATAAGTTTACTCAATTAGTTAATTTACTTGATAGTGAGGAAGTTTCTGAGTGAATCTTTTATTTTTAGTAGAGGGGGGAAAGACTGAACCAAAAGTATATAAAGCCTGGTTGCAACATTTATTTCCTAGCTTAACTTTTGTTGTCCGCCCTGAAGATATGACAATGAATACTTGTCGAATTATCGCAGGTGACGGATATCCAAATATGGTGAGTAAGCCTAAACAATATCCAGGAGTTTCTCGACTGGAAGCCTGTCTAATTGATATAGAAAAATTCGGCAATGTTAACCATTTTTTTATATGTATTGACTCTGAAGAAAATTCTTATATTGATCGTTTTAATGAAGTTAAATCTAAACTTGATGATCTACAGTCAGGCTACAATATAGATAGCTCAAAAACAGAGATTCATATAATAATTCAGCATTGCTGTATTGAAACATGGGCATTAGGTAATGCAGAAATTCCTAACGAATATAGTTTAATTGAAAGTTCTACAGCTTTATCTGATTTTCAGGCATATTACGATATTTTGGTTAATGATCCTGAAGAAATGTCTTCATGTCCACCTGGATATATTTTTAGGACAAAAGCGAAATTTCATGAACGTTATCTTAAAGAATATCTCAAACAATTTGGTTTGTCCTACAGTAAAAAAGATCCAAAAGTTGTAGCGGGTAAAAAGTATCTAGATGCGTTAAAAAAGCGATGTGAATCAATGAATCATTTGTCTAGCTTGAAATTATTGTTAGATATATGGGATCGCATAGAAACTTTATAAGCACCAGCAAAATTTAGATAAATCAAGATGTATTTACCATTAATTGCTTGCGCTTAAACTCACACTGAGAAAATTGTATAATTTAAATCAAAAACCCACAGCTTGATCAAAGCGGATAATTTCCAAACTGCGATCGCCATAAACCCCCTCAATTTGCTGACGACAGCAATCAATAGCAAAATCGTTTACGTCCTCCGCTTCAATACCATACATCTCCTCAAAAGTCTCTGCTTCCACACGACAGAATTGGGGACGGGTAGAGTAAATTTTACATTCCCGCGTGGTATGGTCATAATTCACACACCATCCCCCCTCACCTACCATACTGAGATAAAGTTCTAATTCAGGTGGTGAAAGATACTCTTCTAAATCGGGACGATCTGCTGGTGTCAGGTTACAGCAAGCCCCACAATTAGAGATACATTGCCAAGTAGCCATATTTTTTACCTTTTAGTCTTTCCGCTATTCTACTTTTTTATGACTTTTTCTATAATTTTGTGAACTAAATTAAATTTTAGATCCCCTAAACAGATATGATCAGTTGCGGGTTGTGCTATTAAATTATTCAATCTTTTAAAACCATTAAAATCATTGGGAGGAAAAAATGGACATTTTAGCTAACATCAATTGGGAAGTTGTCTTGCAGTTAACTTGTGTGGGACTAATTGTGGTTTCAGGCCCTATAGTAATCTTCGTTCTAGCATTTCGCAACGGCAACCTGTAAATTGGGTAGTAGTAGTGGGCGAATATAGCGAATATAATAGAGCCTACACGGGCAAAACCCACCTGCGTGGGTTAAAATTTATCTTAGTCCACGCAGGTGGACTTTGTTTGTGTAGTAGTGACTTCTAGTCGCCCTGTATCTAACTTGACAGAGCTTGAATTGCAGTTTGAACAATTCCCTCATATATGGGTTGAGATAAGTTTATCTGTTCAGCATCTTCGCGGTTAAAACCTAACAGACCAAATTTATCTTCTGGCCGCATTACTAAAACTTTACCTTCAGAATTTTTAACTCTTAATTCCGTACTGACACCATTTTCATAGATTCCGCAAGTATATTGACGCTGTTTGTATTCAAAACTAGCGCGTGATGTCTTTAATGAATTACTGAAAAGTTCAACAACGTGATTTGGTAATTTTGCACCGACTAACTCCATTTCAATGGTAGTTTTGCCGTTAAAGTTATTTTCTCGCAATTTATAGGCAATATCTAATCTTGATGGTAAAGGAAAATAATCACCCCAACGCCATGCTATCCCTTTAATTTCCTGACGCTGATTGTCTATAGTTTGAGTTACTGTTAATTTAATGTGACCTTTACCAACAATTTTCTGTTCAATCACTTGGACTTCAGGAGTCCAAAAAATGGGATCTGAATTATCAATACCGCAGGGGTGAAGAATATTTAACTGTTGGAAAAGATCCTGATTAATATCGTGAATATTAATTTGAGTATCAATTTTTAAAAGAGGTTTAAGGTGTTGCAGTTCTAAACACTGATTCGCAAATTCAGATAATCGCAACCGCAACGCTGGTAAATTTTTTGATGGGAAAGAGAATCCCCCCGCAGCTTTGTGTCCTCCAAATTTACCTAATAAATCCCGACAAGCATCTAAAGCCGCAAATATATTAAATTCAGGAATTCCCCGCGCTGAACCCCGAATTATCGTTTCGTCTTCATAAGTACCAATAAAAACAGGCACACCGTAACGTTCTAATAAGCGGGAAGCAACAATACCAATTACACCATGATGCCAATTATCTTTGATAACAACTAATACCCGGTCTTTTTGTAAAGAGTTTACATATAAATCTTCAACAAGATCAATTGCTTCTTTTTCAATTTCCTCACACATTTGTTGACGTTGAGTATTAGTTTGTTCGCATTGGATAGCTTTAGCCAAAGCAATACTAAAATCATCAGTTGTGAGCAAATCTATTACAATTTGTGGATCACCAATTCTACCGATAGCATTAATTCGCGGTCCCAAGCGAAAACCAATATCTTCGGGTTTTAAAGATTTGGAACTTTGAGTTTTTTCCCCTTCACTAACTTGAACTCCGGCAATTTGAATTAATGCTTTAACTCCTGGTAAAGTAGATTTTGGTAATATATTTAAACCCCGTTTTACCCACCGACGATTCACACCAGTTAAAGGTGCTAAATCGGCAATAGTTCCTAAAGTAAATAAAGCTAACAGCGGTTGCACTAAACCTTTAAGTTCCCCTAACTGTTGTGCTAAACAAACCGCTAAAATATAAGCTACACCCACACCAGCCACACCCCGATAGGGAGAAGATTCAGCTATTAGTTTGGGGTTGAGAATTGCGTTAGCTGGGGGTAATATTTGGGGAATATCATGATGATCTGTGATGATAACTTTTAAACCCAATTCTCTAGCTTTGGTAATCGGTTCAACGGCAGAAATTCCGTTATCTACAGTGAGAATCAGTTTCACACCTTCATTGTGAAATTCTTCAACAATGCGGTTATTGATGCCATAACCATCGTGCATTCGACTGGGAATAGCATAATCAACATCAGCACCTAAAGCGCGGAGACTGCGAAGTAATAATGCGGTGCTAGTCATACCATCTGCATCATAGTCTCCACAGATAGCTATTTTATCTTTATTAGCGATCGCTATTTCTAATAATTCCACACTAGCAGCTAAATCAGGAAATTCCTCTAGGGGAGAAGGTAAATTCAGAGATTCAGGATCTAAAAATATCTTGGCATCTTCTGGGGTTTTCATGCCCCGATTAATTAACAATTGGCTGATAATGGGGGAAATCTTGATTAAATTTGCTAATGTTAAACAGGCATCTGGATTTGTTGCTGCAATTTGCCAACGTTGATTGGGTAAGCGTCTAATAGATTGGTGATTGGTCATTGCTAATTTCCTGATTTTTCCTTCTTTCTACTTTCAGAAATCGAATATGATTCCTATATTTATAATACTTAATCAAGTATTCGTAGGTTGCGTTAGGCATAGCCGTAACCCGCATTAAAATCAATGGTGCGTTACGCTGGCACTAACGCACCCTACTATATGATACTTGATTAAGTATTATTAATATTTTATTAACAATTCTTACTACTGATAGTATTTTCATGTAGAATCAGCCTTGGTATAAATTTTCAAACTACCAGGTGATTAACCATGAAGAATTGGCAGCATAAACTATTTTTAGGCTTACTTTGTTGTGCTTTTTTAGTTTTTGGATGGCAAAATAGGGTATTAGCTGAAGGAATAATTGGTGATAATGACCCCATAGCAAAAACCCAATTAGCACAATTAGATGTAACTCCAAACGTCTACGATTATCTTTTGCAATATCAACCAGAAGTTTATAATTCTCTAACAAAAACATTAGCAGAAAGTATTGAAGATGCAAAACAACCATTGGCAGATGAAGTAGTTAATAATCTTTGGGCTTTATCTCTAAATAATCCCCAAGTAAAATCGAGATCAAATAATGGCAAAATAGAATATTTGATGTCAACTTGGAAATACACAAGTAACCCAAGTGCAGATTGGCCAATCGGTGCAAAGAAATTGCTACCTTATCAAACTTGGTTTACAGCAGTACCACAAGTAAAAGAAGTTTGTCAAAAATATCAAGCAATTGATAGCAATATCCCCGATAATATTGAACTTTCTTTGCGGTTACAGCAGTATTTGGGGTTAATATTAAATAAATATTCCACCAAAACCCATTTTGTCGAAATGTGGGTAAAAGCAGAGGATTTAACTAGACCATGTATTGATGGAGAAATTAACGATTCTAGCTGTGATCTTTTACCTGTTCCTGTTCCTGATAGTAGTCCTGTAATCAAGGCAATATATACCAATTCCTACACCAATGCTAAAAAGGAATATTATCCTTGGTCTGGTTTAGGTTATACCTATGACTGGGGAAATCCTCAAAAACCCCATCAAGGTCCGAGTGAGTTTATTATTAATCCCACTCCAGAAAAACCTGTAGAGGTGGAAGTTGTTTCGGTGACACCGACGCAAGAATATTGTCGAAATCAGATTGTACAGTAAGGTTTTTATTCAGTAGATAAAGAAACGAGAATAAAATCTAATAAAATAGCTATACTGAAGGGAGGTCAAAATGTAGGAAAATTTTGGCTAATCCCTTATTTTTTTATTACTTCCTTCATTATTTATACTACTAATCCTTATCACTACAGCTATTATCAATAATACTTAACAGTTTAGACTGATAGCTTCGCTCTCTTCAAGATCCTACATGAACACAAAAGATATCGCTTTTTTTGAGCAATTCCACTATAGTAGTGAAAGGTTGTTTTCCTGTGCAAATAAAGTGGCAACATAACAACCAGATAATTCTTTACTTAATAAACATTACTTTGAAATGGCTGTACGGGGACTGGATAATGTAATTGAAATCGCTCATCGGGTGTGGGGCATAGAACCACACCGTCATGTGCGTATCCCGTCAACGCACAGTCATGAGCAGCCCATACCTGTAGATGCTCTATGGACAGATTACGGTCTTCGTCCAAATTCTAATAACTTGTCCTTTATGGTTCAATCTGTTCACGATTCAGAAATAGACAGATGGAAACAGAGATTACGTGATTGGCCTATTCGCGCAGGGTTGTTAGTCTCAGATGAAATTTATATACTGCAATATTATACTCCATCTGGCAAATTAGAAGAACGCATTGTAGATCGTGACTCTATATATTTAGAATTAACTAGACAAGATAGCGACTTATTTAAGCCCAAAGCATTGGCAGAATTTCGTAGTGGTCAGCTAACACTAGCAGATTTTGAAGAATCAGTTTCTGAGAATAGCCTATCTTTTTTGCTTCGACAAAGAAAAGAACTGGATCAGGCATTTCAAGACGCTATTCAAGGGGTGCTTGCAGAAATTGGTATTCCTAAAAGGAGAAATCCCAAAAATCAAATATCTTCTCGTCACGAAATAGCAGGTCACGGAATTCGTGTAGCGATCGCATTTTTAGCAGCAAGAATTTTAGAAGATAAAGGCTTTTTTGGTTCTGAATCACGCATTCCTACTGATGATCCTCGTCTTTTACTTAATCTAACAGTACCTCGTGCTAATGGTTTTTTCAAAAAAGCACTGGAGGAGTCAATACCTCATCTTAGCGACAGAATATTACAGCATTTAGGAGCTAACTTAGGTAGTCGAGTTAGTTTTGCACTGGTAGATCATCGAGATGTGGGATTGCTGTATGAACGAGCTATTAAAGAATTACCTAGTGATATTGAAGGTGGACAATGGACTGATTTACAGCGACATTATACTCCAATAGCGATCGCTGAAAGAATGCTGGAATTATTACCTTTAGAAAGGTTACGTCCCGAAGAACGAATAATTTTTGATCCGGCTGCTGGTTCAGGTAGTTTGCTATTAGCTGCTACATCACGTCTAGCAGGGATGATTGATATTCCTGAAAACTTAAAAGCAAGAAAATCTTATCTTGCAAATCATGTAGTGGGTAATGATTTAGATCAATATGCAGATTTAGTAACACAATTACGATATACCCTAGCAAGAGAATCACTAGGTCAAGATATTCCATTTCCTTTTCCTAATAACTTCACTCATGAAAATTATGAGTTATTAAATAAAGATAACTTATATATGAAGCCGCGTGTTATTGTTGCTAATCCTCCCTTTGGAAAAGATGGCAATATTGAACGAGCAGCAGAATTTGTAAAGATAGCACTAAGTTGGTTGGATAAAGGTTCTCAATTTGCTTTTATTCTGCCTCAGTCTTTCTTGATAGGTTCAATGTACGGTATACCAAATGTACGCAAATTATTTACAGAAAAATGCCAAATTTTTGATGTTTGGCAATGTCCAGAAGGTACAGTTGGTATTAATGCTAATCAAGATATATGTGTTGTTTTAGGAAGTGTAGGAAAACCCAAAATAAAAATACCAACAATTGCACGAGCAATTTTTACTAGAGCTAAAATCAATGATACTCGTGAGAATGGTTTCCTTGGTACAACATGGATATCACAATTAAATTCTGATTCTAAAAATTGGGAATCAGTTACCACACTATCAATAGATATTAATGTTCCTAGTATACCATTAGGAAATCTTTTCTTTGTTTTTAAAGGGCGTATGAAATGGCGGGATACAAATCGGCTTTGGGCAGATCCAAACAGAGTTAGCGAAGGAAAACACCGGATAAGATATAGTAAAGAATTTCTTCCTAGAGCAGTTCTCAATAATTCACATTTATTTAATTTACCAAAAGTTTTTGTAGGTCCTACAGTAAATCGAGGCTCTTGGTATCTCCTTGCGGCTCAATTAGATACTACGGGTCTTTGTCCTGACAATAATATATTTTGTGTTCTTCCTGTTGAACAAGCAGGTGAATATAACAAAGGATATAACAATGCTAGTTTAAAACCTGAAGGATGGGAAAAATTTAACTATGAAGAAAAGCTATTTTGGTTGTTAGGTATTTTATCATCTAAAATTGCAAATTCGCTATCTCTAATTGGTCGCAAAACACATCAAATAACAAGTAATGAGTTATGTAAACTTCCCTTACCTCAAAAAATAGATCAGCGAATAATTCAAATTACCCGTCAGATTATTGAACGGGATCAACAATATATTGATATTCCTAAACCAGATAAGCTAAGAATTCAATTAAATGAAATTGTAGAAGAATCCTATGGAAATCCTCCAGAATTAGAATTATGGAAATCAGAACAAACAAAACCTACATTTACAGTGCGTGGTCAAGTTTTAGAAGTTTCTCAAGATAATAGCCAAATTCGCTTATATTTGAGTGGTTTATTAGATGATAATCGAGAAGACTGGCTGCCAATTTTACCAGAAATGCCTGGTTGGGCTCTGGATGGTACAGTTTTTAAAGCTGAACTAAGTCAGGATGTCGAAACATTTGAAGAACTTGCCCAACGTCCTTGGGCTATTAGACAATTTCGCCATACTCCTCGTCCCTATCTAACTGACGATGAGCTAAAAGAAGAATTAGGGATAGAGGAGTAAAAGTAAACATGACCTGTGAATTTGTTTTTTTACCAGTTGGCAATGCTGATAGCATAATTATCTATCCTGATGGTGGTTCAGCCGTTGTAATTGACCTACATAAAATACCTTTATTGCTAAAGTGGTTTCAAAATAAGAAAGAAACTAATATCAGCAGAATATATATTACCCATGAACACCGCGATCATTTTCCATCACTTGAAGATTTAGTTACTTTTTTAGACAACTGGTTAAAGAGCGGAAAAGTAGGAAGTATTTGTCTACCTTATCAGGTATATCAACAAGCGAAGAAAAAAGTGGGTGCTAACAGAGCCGCTAACGCACGTCTGCGAGATGCCTTAGATCAACTAGCACTTTGGGAAAAAAAGAGCATTATAACTTTTATAGAAGTTACTCGCGGATCAAATCCATATTCTCAAGATTCTTTAGAAATTCATGCTTTACATCCAGGCCTTTTATATGCTCAGGATCATTTAGCTAACACGGGTGCTAAGGATAATGAAATATCGGTTGTCTTGCGTGTTACTTATGGTGATTTCACAGGATTATTTTTAGCAGATATTGAAGGTGCAGGTTTAAAAGAGTGCGTAGATTTATCAATTGAAAAACCAAATGAATTTATTGCTAATCTTGTTAAAATTCCTCATCATGGAGCATGGCCTAAAAATAGTGATGACCTTCAGAAATTGCTCGAAACAATTAATGCAGAAATAGCAGTTTTATCTGTAGGTAGCACTAATAGATATGGTCATGTTGTCCCAGAATTGTTTAACTTATTGATAAATCTACAAAATGATGATTCTAAGCAGTTGAAACAATTTGTTTGTACAGAAGTTACTCGAACCTGTGTTCACTCAGCAAGCGATATTTCAAAGATGAGTAAATCAGGTTTAGCAAAACAACAATTATGTGCAGGAGAAATTACCATTCTTGCAGAAACTTCTGGAAAATGGCAATTAAAAACTGAGACAGACCATGAAAATGTAATTTCTACATTAAAATACCCAGCGTGTAAAAGTCTTATTGATGTGGCTACATTATCTAAATAGTTATAAGAATTTTGAATAAAATTCTCACTTCCTTTCCTCCAATACCAAAGTAGAATCTGCACTACGTCCAAACTCTTCTGGTGCATATTGAAGATGTACTTCCGCACCTGGCCAAACAAATGTTCCTGGAGTCACAGAACGAACTAAATAATGTAAACTATAAACGCCTGGTTCGAGGTGATTTGCATAGGAAATAATGCGATCTTTATAGATTGTTTTATATCCTAATTGCCAATTATCGGCTTTTGCTTGTAATGCTGGTGTTGCCGTTTGAAAACTATCATCTACAGCTTCAAAAGCAGCAGGTAAAGGATCTTTAATGACTACATGATCTACAGGATGATCAGTAATTACTTCTAAACCAATATCAAAAACTTGTCCAGGTTGTAAAGTTAAAGGTTTATCTAAAGCATACATTCCAATTTTTTGGATAACTTTCTCTTCATTGACTTTGCTAATTCCTCGCGTTACTCGTAAACCGTTGAATCTTCCAGGTTGATTTCCTTGTAAGCGATAGTTGTAAGCAACTAAATAATGTAATCTGCCTTTTCCAGATTTTTGTAAGAATAAATTATGATTACCTTGAGGTAATTTATTGATAGGTACATTTACTTGAAAACTAGGATTTTGATAATCATTAAAACGAGTTTCTCCTAATTTATTATTATCTAGCTTTACTGTAGCTAGGAAATTAGGTGGTGTGGGTTGTAGTTGGCTATATTCAACCAATGCTGTGAGAGCTTGGGCGTTATTATAACTAGATTCCCATGTGCCATTTTTGCGAAGATTAAGAAGACTTTGCAGTAATTTATCAATGATTTCTGGGTTAGTTTTTTGGTCAATAAATAACCGTAAAGCTAGAGCCTGATTGGTAGTATTAGAACTCATCCAACTCCAACTTTTAGGTAATGTTACAACTGCATTACGTCCAGTTTCATAAATATTCTTTTGGAACTGCACGCGCATGATTTGTGCTTCATTTTGCCATTCAGGAAACTGATATAAATATCTGGCTAATTTGATTTGAGTGACGAGATCAAAATCATTGCGTTGTTGATAAATATCTGATAGGAAACTATTGCGTTTATCTCCTAATTGCGCTAAGGACATTAAAGCATTTAGTTGCAGTTGAGATTTGCAGAGTTTTTGTTTACAAAAGTCGTATTGTCCAGGGTTAGCGAGAACATTTTGCAAATAAGTTTTCAGACTAGAGACGATTTTAGGATCAACTAAACCAGGAAAACTTTGATTAGCTTTAACTAAAGATTCTACTGCGTCAGTTGAAACCCAAGGATCTGATTTTTCTTGTCCGGGAAATGCTGCAAAACCACCGTCTGCTATTTGCAGTTTTTGTAATTGTGCAATAGCGATTTTTGCTTGTGCTTGCGGATTAAATTCTGCAAATATTTGATTATATTTTTGGGTGAGAGTTTGCAGATTTGCAGCAATTAATAATTGACTTGCGGCTGGTTCTGCAAAGGGTAAATCATGATCTTCTAAAACTTGTTTTGCAGGTGCTTTAATTGCGGGAATTAAGGTACTCGCTAATTGAATATCTAAACCTCCGGCTTCACGGAAGGTATTTTTAGCAATATTCAGCGGAATTTTTACCTGTCTTTCACTCACACCAGTTTCTACAACTTGTTCTGTAATTTCTAAAGGTTTGATTTCCAAAGGTACAGTAAACGCGTCAGCGATATTATTTAACTGTGTGGTAAATGTCATTTTTCCTTCTCCCACATTTCCCACTACCATTGGGAAGCGATAAGCTTGGGTTGCTGACTCAGCTTTTGGTTGTAATGTTGTAATTTTAGGGTTATTTTCCGCGAAGTTAAGAGAACCGCTAACTTCACCGTTAATACTGAGATTTCCGGTGTTTGTGGTGGTGTTGGTAACGGATAAACCTGCTAAAATGCGATCGCCTGCTCTAGCAAATTGTGGCAAAATAGCATTAGTTATTAATGGCTTTGTCGTGATAAATGTTGCGTCGCTATTACCAAACCGCAAATTTCCATCTGTAGCCACCACCATTATCCGCCATGTTGTTAAATTATCGGGTAATTTGAAAGTAATTTTCGCCTTACCATTATCATCACTAATTACTGAACCATTGTAATAAGCTAAAGCTTGAAAATCTTCACGAATCCGAGTGTTTGCTAAAGCATTTGATAAGCCACCACCATAACCCCAACCCTTGGGTAAACTTGCGGGTAATGGTGCTAATCTCACATTAGAACGATTATCAATAAACCGAGTAGAAATTGGTTGTTCTGCATAAACAGTATCTACTAAATTTGGCGGACGATAACCAGTTAATTGTAACACTGCTTCATTGACCACCATAACAGTAAATTGTCCTTTGGTGGGATTTCCTTGATCATCTTTTAATTCTAGTTCTACAGTTTCTTCCTTTCCTGGTTCTAAAGATTTCTCAACTGGATTAACTTGGACTTTCAAATATTTATCTTCTGTATTAACTTTAAAACCTGCAAAACCAATTTTGGCTAAATTTTCTAACCTTCCTGGTTCTATTTGATTAAGTGGTTTACCTTGTCTGACTAATACTGCTTCTACTGCTGCATTAGGTAACATTTCTGGTGTAATTTTAAACTGAATTTGGGGCGCACCACCTTTAATTTTGATAACTTGTTGATAGAGAGGTTTATCTTTAATGAC
Source organism: Dolichospermum sp. OTE_75_concoct_329_sub (assembly GCA_031376645.1). Classification (GTDB taxonomy): domain Bacteria; phylum Cyanobacteriota; class Cyanobacteriia; order Cyanobacteriales; family Nostocaceae; genus Dolichospermum. Next base: position 39,526 of record JANMEE010000185.1, read on the forward strand.
TGCAAAATATAATTCTCCTTCTGGGTAGGGAGATTGAATTAAAGCTGTAGCGGTTTCCCCTGGTTTAAACTCTTTTTTATTTAATTTAACTTCTAACTTATCTTTTTCTTCTCCACCCCAAAATACTTGATTTTCTCCTGTTACCCACATTTGTAAATCTGTGGCTGTAATCTCATCTCTACTATCACTAAAATTTGCCCGAATCCGATATGAACCAGATACTGTAGGTTTCAAATTGACTGTTTGAGGAATATTCGCAGAGGTAATATCTGTTTTTGCAATTGTCTGATATTCAACTTGATTTTTTGGAGTTTTGCTACCTTCAACAATTTTGGTAACGCTACTATATTTCATCTGTTGTAATTCCAGATTTACCCGTTGATTTTCGAGAAGTTTTCCAGTTGCGTCAGTGACAATCAATTCTACAGGAAAATCCTTACTAGCATCAGCCACAAAATTACTTTTTAAACCAATTAATCGGTTACTGGGTAAAGCGGTAAAAGTTTGAGAATTAACAACAGATAAATTAGAAACATCACTAATTTGCACATCTACCCGATACGTCATAGGGTAGGGTAAATCTTTAGCGACGGTTAAAGTTTGACTACTTTTGCCATTAGCATCTAATTTTGTAGTAGTTTGTAAGACATCATTAGGAACATTCGGACTTTCTTCCGGCCAAAACCATTGTCTCCCAAAACTAAATTCTTCCCAATTTTTAGGAATAAAATTAGCTTGTTGACGAGTGACAAAATATTTGGCTTCTCCCCCTTCTACTGGAGAACCAAATAAATAATTACTTCCTACTTGGGCATCAATTTTATCATCAATTAAGGCAAATTCTTTATTTAGTTTTAAATCAACTTTAAAATTAGGTGGTTTAAATTCGGCTACCCGAAACTCTCCAGAAATTTCCTGTCCATTTTTACCTTTAGCTTTGATAGTATAAAATCCTAAAGGCTGATTTTTAGGAATTGGCAACTCTAAAGAAAATGTACTAAATTCATTGGTTGTCTTTGTTCCTAAATCTGTATTTTGTTCATTAGGATTGACTAAAGTTAATTGATAGACTGAATTTTTATCTTCTTGAATTTTACCTTTATCTAAATAATCGGCAAAAGCAGTAAAAGCAGCTTTTTCTCCTGGTTGATATAACTTCCTATCAGAAAAGATTATGCCTCTTGATTCTGGTTTATCAGTTATCCAACCTGCGTCAATTCCATAACCATAAGTGCCACTATATTCTTCCGTTCTTGCAAATGCCCAATCTCGATTTTCACTAGCAATTACTAATAATTGTGGTGGAGTCGAATTAGACTTAGGATAACATTGCTTTAATTCATTATTTTGAATGATCAAAGTTCCCTGTTCATCAGTTTTTCCAGTTGCACAAGGTACAGGTTGAGGACGAGATTTTTCAGATAATTTTGATTGATAAATTTCTATATTTGCCGCTTTAACTGGGGAACCATTACTCAAATGATGAACCCGAATTAAACCTAACTCTGGAAACCATTGAGAAAAAACACCTAGATTGGTTAATTGTACCATGCCATAAGTTGTCGGTTCTTTCCACAATTGTTTACCGTCTTCTTGATATTTATGAGTCCGTGCTTGCACTCCATAAGCTAACATTCCCTGACTATTACCTAACTTTTCTTTCAGGGGAACATTGATATTAACTGACTGATTTTGCTTACCTCTAATTTTGAAATCTTGCCATTTAGCAGGTTGGGGTAATAAATCACTAGCATTATTTATATAAACTAAATCTGTAGGCTTAATAATCTGATAAGCTGCTTGGTATTTTGAATCTGGTAGATTGATTGTTTCAATATTAATTTGCAAATCTTTATCTGTGGGAAAAATATTAAAATCTGATGGTGCAGAAATATTCCCAGCAATATCACCAGTATCATATTTAATTGTTAGTGGTTTACCTAAAGTTTGTCCAAATTTATCTTTAAGATTTCTCTCAATATTAATTGTATAAGTAGTAGCTGGTTCTAAAGCATAAGGATTAATGCTAATAATTCTATCTTCTTCCGAAATTTGCAGGACATTATCAGTATTTTTCGGTGTTGGCTTAATTTTAATATTTTCCTTAACCGAATCCGCTAATAAAATATTATTGAATTTTAATTGGGGACTACCTTTAATAAATCTCCCATAAGTACCTCCTGAATCTGGTTCTCCATAAGGTTTAATTCCCACAAATCCCAAAGGGGAATAAGTCGCTAATTTACTCACAAATTCTTTTTCACTGGGTAAATTGCCATTAGCAGGAAGAAGACCAGGAGAAAAAGTTAAACGGTAAGATGTGGCTTTTTCTAGATTTTGCCCAGGAGTCAGATTATAAACCCAATTTCGGACAGAAGCATCAAATTTTTCTAAAGGATCTAAACTTTCTTGTGTTTCTTCTTTAGCTAATTCCACCTTGAAACTTACACCTTGCTTTTTACCTTCAGGAATTAACTGTAAATGCTTTTGTACAGAATCCAAATCTAATTCTAAATTAGACGTAAATTGTAACTTGGGTTGTAAATCAATCGGTTCAACTTCTGCTTTCTCAATTGGGTTAATACCTGGTAAATTAGTAATTTGAATAGATTCAGTATTAAAAGTCCAAGCAAAATCTTGATTTAAACGATGATTTTTTAAATCAGCTAAACCTTTTTTAAGAGTAATCTTAACTCGCGTCGCTTTAGGTATAGCCTTATCAGCTTGAAACCCCACCATCCGCGGAGTTAAAAACCGAAATTGTCCAGGCAAAGGAGGCCAAATGGCAAATTTAGTTAATAAATTTTGCTGTTGGGGACTATCAAGACTTTCAACAGGAATTAAAGCTTCTTTAAAGCGGACACGAATTTGATTATTAGTTTTTGCATCTCCCAAAGGGCTAATTTTTTCTATCCAGTCTGGTAATTTTGGCGTTATTAGCGACTCAACAACTGGTAGCTTTTCTTTACCTGATTGAATACCAATAAAATTACAGCCAGACATTCCTAATATGAGAGTGACAATAACAAGGAACCTAAAAAAGTTTCTGATCTTCATAATATTAAATAAATGCAAAAAATATCAGCAGCAATTAGCTAGTGTGTATATAGATAACCAGTCTAACGTGACAATTCCCAATAAAAAATACAATTCTTAACATTGCATTATTATGAAATTACCAACACGTCTCCTAAAATCTCTAACTCTCTGTGTCTTAGCATCTCTGCATAAGATAAAATCATCTAAAGTAAATAAAATTATTTTTTCTTTTATCTTAATCTCTTTCCTACTGAGATTATGCCCTTATTTTGCACCTATTCATAGTATAGATATTGCCCAGCATCAATTAGCAACAGAATTTACAGATCGTAATAATTTACCATTAGGAACTGTACTAACAAGTGATCAAGAAAATACATCAGTTGTGAAATTAAATCAAGTTTCTCCCCAATTTATTAAAGCAATATTAGCGGCTGAAGACGGTAGCTTTTATCAACATGGTGCATTAGATTTCAAAGCAATTTTCCGGGCTATAAAAACAGCTATTGAAACCAAAAAAATTGTTTCCGGTGCTTCCACAATTACCATGCAATTGGCGAGAATGTTAGATAATTCTCCGCGTACCCTAACTGCAAAATTAAAAGAAATTTGGTTATCTTGGCGATTAGCTGCGGGAATGACTAAAGATGAAATTCTCGCTGCTTATATCAATCGTCTCCCCATGGGGGGAAATATTTATGGAGTGGAAGCTGCGGCACGAATTTACTTTTCTATTCCTGCAAGTGATTTAAATTTAGCTCAAGCTTCTATTTTAGCAGCAATTCCGAATAATCCCACTTATTTTAATCCTTATCAACATCAAGAAAGATTACAACAAAGACAGAAATATGTTTTAAACAGAATGGTACAAGAGAAATATATTTCTGACGCAGACGCACAACTTATATCTACCGAGAAAGTTATATTTAAACCCCGTCAACAGGGAATTATTGCTGCACCACATTTTTTATTTTGGTTAGCAACAAAGAATAATCCACTTAGCCAAGAATCATCACCTATTCGCACAACGATAAATCGCCCTTTACAGCAATTTGTGGAAGCACAAGTAAAACAAGTAATTGCTTCTTTGAAAGCTAATAATGTCCATGATGCAGCAGCAGTGATAATTGACAACTCCTCTGGGGAGGTTTTAAGTTATGTCGGTTCGCCTGATTATTTTAATGATGTGCAATTAGGAAAAAATGATGGAGTCCAAGCGTTGCGTCAACCAGGTTCTACTTTAAAGCCATTTGTCTATGAATTAGCTTTAGAAAAAGGAGTAATTAGTCCGCATAGTATTTTGCCAGATGTGCCTGCTCATTATGCAATTCCGGGAGCAAAATTATATAGTCCTACAGATTATACTAACAGCTTTCTTGGGCCTGTCAGAGTAAGAGTTGCCTTAGCAAATTCTTTAAATGTACCTGCTGTAAAAGTATTAGAAAAAGTGGGTGTAGAAACTTTTTTAAATCGGTTGCATGAGTTAGGATTTGCACATCTAAATCAAGGTGCTGAATATTACGGTTTGGGTTTGACTTTGGGAAGTGGTGAAGTGAATTTATGGGAACTCGCTAGGGCTTATTTAACTATGGCTAATGTGGGAAAAAAGACACCATTGGTAACTACATTAAATAGTTCCCCAATTTCCGGTTCTCAAATTTCAGTTTCCAGTAATTGGCAATTAATTACTGATATGTTAAGCGATCGCTATGCCAGATCAACAGCTTTTGGTGTAGACTCAGTGTTAAATTTGCCCTTTCCCGTCGCTGTCAAAACTGGTACTTCTTCAAATTATCGTGATACCTGGACAGTTGGCTTTAGTAGTGATTATACAGTAGCTACTTGGGTAGGTAATTTCAACGGTGAAGCCATGCGTCAGGTTTCCGGTGTCACAGGGGCTGCACCTTTGTGGAACAGAATTATGTTACATCTGCATGAACAGCAAACACCCGCTGATTTTTTACCTCCCGAGGGCATGGTAAAATTACCAATTTGTGCGCCTACAGGGTTAAAACCTACACCTAATTGTACTTCAGTAGTTCAGGAATACTTCTCTTTAAAAGATAAAAATACTTATGAAAAATCTACGGATTTCCATTTATCACCTGTGTATGATGAATGGTTAGCAAAACAACCACAATTGCATTTTAATCCTGATAATTTTCAAATTATATCTCCTCATGATGGGGATTTATTCCTGTTGTATCCCGGTGAAAAAGAACGGCAAAAACTAGAATTTAAAACTAGTGGAACATTAAATCAGCCTGTGGAATGGTGGCTAAATGATCAACTTTTATCTAAACAATCAACTAATGGGATATTTTGGCATTTACGCCCTGGTAATTGGAAGCTAGAAGCTAGAAGTGGTAAGCTGCACAACCAAATAAATTTTCAAGTAAAGTTAGGAAATATCCAACCTAAAAAACCAGGTTTTTCTGTAGCAAATCCTACTAAAAAATAGAAGATTAGAGATGGATAAATTTTTGATAATAACTTCAATCTTTTGTCCGGAACTTGAGAAATCAACTTCGATAATGTAAATAGAGTTAAAAATTTTAAGGAAGTAAAAAAGCCATGAAAAATACACAAGAAACCAAATCTGCTAAAAAGAAACAGTCGTTTCCTCCTGTTGATATTGGGACTCCTAAAGTACCAGTCCGCAAAACGAACGCTAAAAATAAACAGTCTGAATCACTCAGTGACTGGGAACACGCGAGTTAATTGAATAGTAAATTGCTGTGCATTTAACTTGAATTTTTACTAAATGTTTAATGCCTTCGTGATCGTTATAATTACTAGATTAAACCCGCAATGATATTAATACTCATGGCGACAATTGCAGTATTAAAGAAAAAAGAGAGGATACTATGGAATAAAGCTAATCTTCTCAGTGATTGTGAGGTAATTTGGACATCGGAAACTTGACTGGCCATTCCAATCACAAAAGAAAAGTACAAAAAATCCCAGTAATCAGGTTCAATTTCTTCAGGAAAATCTAGTCCTCCAGCGTGAGAATTAATCTGGGTTTTGTGATCCCGATAATATTCGTAAGCATAATGCAGCGCAAAAATAGTGTGAACTAGTAGCCATGATCCAATAATCGTTACTACTACTAGAATCAGATGGAGAATTACTATATTTACATCCTTGCCTTTTGTTACTTTTAAGATAAAAATAATCGCTAATATGCTTGCACAAGCAGCAGCAGTAATTAAACTCAAAATTACTAAACGTCCTTGGTCTTGACTTTGAGCGTGACGGCGTATTTTTTTGGGGTTTGCTTGCACCATAAGCGCCCAAGTTGACCCTAAAAAACAGATCATTCCCGCATTCCAGATGCAAAGAATCCGAGTGAATAAATTAAGCCAAGATGGCAGCAAAAACGATAATATTAAAGCAAATATGCCAGATAAAATTAGTCGGAAGTGAACTCTCCATCGGTGGGGAAGTTTACTTTTAACAGGAGTTTGTGTAGACTTTTGAGGTGAAGTCATTATCGCTAGATTCGACAAAATATCAGTGAGAAGTGGATATTAATCTCACACTGGTTGTATAGCTATTTTCAATTTGAGTTTATTTATGCTTATCTACTTATTGAATTTTCCACGCCATTAGACCAAAAAGCACAAGCAGACCTAATCCTCTCCGAAAGTAATTAACGCCTTGAAATAATTCTTCCCAAGCCCAAGTGAACAAAGAACCAAAAGCTATTAGATCTAATCCTAGATTAATTCTCCCTGTTGTCACAACTATCTTTAATAAACTAGCCACAATCCAGACAATGAGGGGTAGATTGGGCATCTGAGCTAGAACAATGTTGCCTTCACTATCCCGAAATACTTGATCAAACAATGTATTGTTCATGAAATTCATCTCATCTAGAATGTGGCTCTGATTAAGTTTATCTCTAATGTTATGATAGTTTTCTCCCATGAGGATTTGCATATCACTAATTTAAGCTAAACATCGTGGCTTGTTTGTGAGTCAAAGTTTTTTTGCTGACTAACTAATGCACAATCGTGATTATACAATACGTCGGCCTATAAATAAGTTGTAGACAATGCCAATTAGTGCCAAAACCAAAAGCAGGTGGATTAAGCTACCACCAATGTGAATTGAGAATCCTAACAACCAGAGCAAGAAAAGTACAACAACAGCAGTCCAAATAAGATTCAACATATTTTCCTTTTCTATTTAGATAAAATAGACTTTTTTGAAAAAGCCATTTGATTCTTAGGCTCCTCTATAAAACTAAGATGGAAATATTGAAATATCATCTATAATTAGATATATATATAAATAGATTGTAAACAATTATTAGCAGGTATTTCCTTTGCAAGAGAATTTGAAATGCCTATTTTTCACAACAAGGAACAAATAGGGACAAGATGAGTAGATTTTTTAGTAGAAAGTATTATTTCAGTTGAATTAAAAGCAATAACTAAATTAGAAGACGTTCATTTTGCACAAGCAATTAACTATTTAGAGGCATACAACCTTGAAGTTGGGTTATTAATTAATTTCAGAGATATCTATAGTAATAGATATTAGACAGCCAAAATAGACAGGGAACTTATTTCCTGGCTAATAGCAAAAGTCGGTTAAAACCGACTAATCATAAATTTGCGTTTTTGCGTCTTTGTTTAAAAATCTTCATCATCAATAAAAAATTCTGCATCTTCATCTCCCTTAGATTGCGATTCTCCTAATCTCCAGAGCGGCTGCAAAACTGCTGCACTTACCAAACCAACAGCTACACTCAAAGCTAACATTAATCCAAAGGGAATTTGTATTGATTGAAAAACCAAAAACCGTAAAGATACAGGAGTGGCATTTTGGACAGAAATGAGAGCGATCGCTATTACCCAAACAGCTACAATTACCGATATTAAAAAATTTACCAATATTTTCAAAATCATAACTTTAAATAAAGATAATCCCCCTCCACGAAGAGCGGGGAGGGGTTAGGGGTGGGGTTTTATCCTAACTTAGCAATTTCAGATTCCATGAATTTAGCAATCTGACTCAGTTTTTCCGGTGAGTTAGTTTCCATGTACACTCTCACCAAAGGTTCTGTTCCTGAAGGACGCAGCAATACCCAGCTACCCTCTTCTAAATACAGTTTAATACCATCTTTTCTTCCCACCTCTTTCACCTTGATTCCTGCCACTTCTGAAGGCGGATTTTGGGTGTAGGAATTAATCACCGCAACCTTATGAGCTTCAGTTAAGTGTAGATCTAAGCGATTGTTATACAAAGGACCATCAGCTTCGGCGATCGCTTCCTGTACCAACTGACTTAAAGGCTTACCTTCATAAGCGATCGCCTCAGCTACTAGCATATCTGCTAAAACCCCATCTTTCTCAGGAATATGCCCAATGATACTTAAACCACCGGATTCTTCCCCACCAATTAAAACGGCGGTTTCCCGCATTTTCTCACCAATGTATTTAAAACCTACTGCCGTTTCATAAATTTGCAGCCCATACTTAGCCGCGAAATTGTCCAGCAAGTGCGTAGTTGCCACAGTCCGAACAATTGCACCACTTTTACCCTTGTTTTTTATTAAATGCCGTGCTAGAACTAACAGCACTGTATTGGGAGTCAGGACATTACCTTGTTCATCAACAATACCAAAGCGATCGCTATCACCATCGGTAGCCAAACCCAAATCCGCATGATCAGCCTTTACCGCTGCCACCAACTCAACTAACTGTTCCCCTTTGGGTTCAGGCATACCACCCCCAAAAAGCACATCCCGCCAATCGTGGAAACTTTCTAGCTGACAGCCGCAATGTTGCAGGACTTCATCTAAATAGCCACGAGAGGTAGAATAAAGGGCATCGTACTTCACCTTTAAATTCGCACTTTTAATTTTTTCCACATCTAGTAAGGTGTAGATAAAATTCAGATAATCGGGCTTCGGATCAAAAGTAGAAATTGAACCAGATGGGTTACTTCCAGGTAACTCGTCCGATGACGTTTCGATATTGGCCACAATAGTATCAGTAATTTCTGGAGTCGCGGGTCCCGCATAATCAGGAATATATTTAATCCCACAATAAGGTGCAGGATTATGACTAGCAGTAAACATCAAAGCCCCTGCGGAATTCAGAAGCCGGGCATTGTAGGCAATTACTGGGGTAGGACAATCCCGATCAGTAATTTTCACATTCCAGCCCAAATCTGCCAAAACTGCGGCAGAAGTCCGGGCAAACTCGTCAGCCAAAAACCTAGTATCGTAGGCAATTAAAACTGGTCTGTCCTTAGTATAGGCAGTGTCCAGATAACTAGCGATTGCCCTGGTAACTTTCCGCACATTGGGGAAAGTAAAATCATCAGCAATAATTCCGCGCCATCCATCAGTACCAAACTTAATCTCACCGGAATTGCTAGGGTTACTCATATTGCCACTCTCTCCCGTGCATGATTATTGCTATTTACGATTAGGAAGCATCCTGCAAGGCCGTGGAATAACCACTAAGCCGCAAGTATCCCCAAGGTAATTTCTCTCACTCTACTTGAGCAATGTCAACCCCCGATAGACCCTTTGTTAGTTACCACCTTTGGTCTTTATTTGCCCCCAGCCGGGGACAGGAACATTGGCATTGCCAAATGAGAAGAGGATTTATTAAAGCGCGACAGCATGAACCACAAGTTAAGGCTTTGTTGACAACAGCTACGTCACCCCAAAAAATTGGCATCCTAGCCCAAAAAGGCGTATATGAGTTTCATCATCATCTTCATTGGTTAACTCAGGTTGATGGTGTGGAAAAAGTTGCCCGGTTATTAGGATTGAGTCATACTCATGAAACAGTTAAATATCGGGTATTACAAATTTTACGAAAATATCAGAATGCTCCTTTATTATTAGGTAAGCGAATTCTGGAATTGACTGCGGGCGATGAAGGTTTTCCTAAGCCGATTGTGATTGAAAAACAAGATTATTGCTTTCGATTATATGCAGCTATGGACTGTATATTTATCGAGTCTGATAGCACCTTACATATTTTAGATTTTAAAACTGGTAGATCTGCCTTTGACCACAGACAAGCCTTTGTTTACTTACTTGCAGCCCGTTATCTTTATCCTGGCAAAACCGCAGTTGCATCTTTTTATAATTTGGAAGTTTGCAAAAAATCAGAATTAATTACTATTACTAATAGTGAGTTTAAATCTTTAGAATGTGAATTAGCTAATATTGCCCAGCAACATCAAGAAGATTTGCAACAATATGAAGCTAAAAATAGTAACTTCAGTCAAATATTTCCCCCGAATCCCGGAAACCATTGTCGGTTTTGTGCTTTCAGTTCTATCTGTGAATTCGCCCAGTTAAAACAACCAAAGTCTTATCCAATGCCCATTACAAAATCTCACCCTTCCCCAACATCTTCGTAAGTCGTATGTGGTGATTTAGGCTGCGGTTACGCTGCTGGGAAAAAATTTCATGCTAAATTAAAAAATAAAGCTTAATTACGGGTATTATATACTTGAGGCGTTCCTCATGTTGATGCCGCAAAAATTCACTTTTTAATTTCTGGAGCTATTTGATGTCAATTTACGTTGGTAATTTGTCCTATGACGTTGCTGAAAATGACCTTTCTGGGGTTTTCGCAGAATATGGGAATGTTAAGAGAGTCCAACTACCTACTGACCGGGAAACTGGTCGTAAAAGAGGTTTTGCCTTTGTAGAAATGAATTCAGAGGCAGAAGAGGATGCAGCAATTGCCGCGCTTGACGGTGCTGAATGGATGGGACGTAACTTAAAAGTTAACAAAGCTAAACCCAAAGAAGACCGTACTGGTGGTGGTAGTGGACGAGGTGGTGGATATGGTGGTGGTGGACGCGACCGTTACTAAGTTCTATCAATAACACTCTAATTATCATATTTTTAGGACAGAGTAAATCTCTGTCTTTTTTAATGGATATATTACCGCTTTAATTCATGAAATTGTACTGTTTCTCAAATTTTCCAGAAGATTCCTGACTGTTAGAGACTTCCAAATAAAAAAATATCCCAAAATTTCTTGTGGTGCAGGCATTCTTGCCTGCTAATAATATTAGGACCGGACCAGATGCCCATCCCACAAGATTGAATCATCTTTTTTATGGAGTTCTCTTAACAGATCTAGACCAAGAGTCAAAGTGCTACGCTATTGCATAAAATAAAGCAAAAGCGTTGATGGATAAAGGCTTACAGAGTTTTATCAGCAAACACAAATAAGTAGAAGATTATTGACAATAGATGTTGAAAACCCTTGCATTTTTACTCTTCAATAACCGGGTAAATTTGAGTAATCATTGACGAACCTTCCTTCTTCCTGACGTTTATTTTTAACAAAATCTCTTAAAGAATGATAAATCAATACCACCAAAATTAATACTAAAAGCAATATTCAATTGTTCCAAAGTTCCTACTAACCAGCCAACAGTATTAGTAGTGGAAGCTCCATAGTGGTTAAATAAGATTGCAAATTTTCTTTCTAAATATGGTTTAACTTTTCCACAAATCAGGACAATTTTTAATAATAAGCCCATGGTGGGTACTGTTCCTTGATTACTAATTAAATCTAAGAAAACAAAGTGCTGTGGTGATGATTGATTATTAACAACTAGAAAGTTTAATAAATTACTACAAGTTCTCACTAATAATAGATCATTAACTTTTTGCTCATCGGCTTGAGGCAAAATATTTTGTAAATATTTATATAGTTTTTGATTAAATTGTTTTTTTCCGTATTGTCCGTCTACAGAAGATATTAAGTATTCATATAAGTCATCTTTAAAATTGCGAAAATTCGCAGCTTGTGCGCCATACTTTATGAACTGTTGGGCTGATTCATGATATGTATTGCCATGTTCGACTTTACCAACAAAATGCTTTAATGTGGTGTATAATTCACCATCAGTCAACAATGTAGGATTATTTATAGGGCGTAAAATTCGATTGGCTTCGGCAATTGAAGTGTTTTTCAACATCTGAATTCGCCGCATCTTATAAGTTACATATTGTGATAAATCAACTTCAAATTTTTTCTGTACCTGTGATTGAAAATGTCTAACAGTTTCTTTTTGTTCCAGAGTAGAGTCGTCGCTCATTAAACAATGTTCATATAAATAAGGATAACGGCGAATTAAGGTCATCAGTGGCTGATTATCTCGCCTCTTCGCTACAGGTTGATTTTCATTTACTACCTGAGTAAATCGTAATAAAACTAAATACTGTTCACTGTCCACAAACAGTTTAACCAATTCACGTAGACGGTTAATTTCTCGGGAACGTAAATTATTAACTTTATAAGTAGTAGGTATTATGGAAAATAAACTGATTAAATCAGCAATTGCACTATGAAGTAGAGAATTCATGTGCCAGTAGTTGATGAGAATATGACAACACCGATTGAGGAAAAATTTAAATTCTTCAATTGCGGTCTTAGATGCGGTAATTTTATCTAAAGCTAGCAGAATTTCCGGTTCAGGATAATTCGCTCTTTCAATAAATAGTGCCCGAAATCTATTAAGCATTTGGTCAGTAGATTCTTTTTTCACCAAGCGTAATAAGTGCTGATAGATTAACTGTTCTTCATGATAACAGTCATGATAACAGTGATCATAGTCCAATTTTCGGCTGATCGTGTTCGTCGAATGTTTTTGGAGAATTGCTTTATCTGAGTTAGGATCAATTATGTTTGTCACTTTTCATTACCTACATCCTAGAGTAAATGTGATTTTTTATATGTTTTTTTATAATGATTAACCATACAAACTCAATTTTAGGAGTATTGTCTAGTTTGGACGATTTATTCAAATACTGTTATGAATACTTTACCACACTAGATGGGAGTTTACGGAAAGCAAAATATCAAGTGAACATGAATCTTTATTATGCAATTTTAAACTTTTAATGAAGAAACAACAGTGACTATGATCACTAAGAAGTAGTAATCATAAAAGCTGGTATAAATTGAACAATTCCTTGTTAACTAGATTCTGCACTCAGGAATCAGCACTTCAGCGAAGACTTAAATCAGCCCATCAGGATATCGCCAGCTTCTTGACCAGTCAGGATTCTGATGTAAGTGTCGGCGGACGAGTGAACCTTCGCCAAACTCTGAACGTCTGAGGGAAATAAAACCCTATTGCGGAGGGAGTTTCAATAAGCTGTTGTGCACTTAGTTTGTATAATGCCATCTGGTAAGATGCGCGAACTACAGAGTTAAACTAAATTATAATTATAAAATTTAGCTGTGTAACAGCTTATCAATTAATGTCTTAATAACAACTGCCTAGTACCGCTTTCTCGGAATTAAGAATTAAGAATTTAGAATAAATACAGTATAAGCTTTTCACACGTTCGGAATGGTTCATTAACTGACGCCGCAGTGTACTAGGTAGTTATTACTGTTCATCTGTAACCTGGGCGTTAATTGCTAAATAGGCAACTTTCGCAGCGGCTTGTTCAGCGGCTTTAATAGAGCGTCCCTTGCCTTGTCCTAACATTTTTTCATGTAGCCAAACTTCAGCAAAAAAGCGTTCATGAGTGCGGTGGGGTTGACTGACTTCCAAAACTCGATATTCTGGGAGAACTTTGAATTGTGCTTGAGTCCACTCTTGTAAAGCTGCTTTATAGTTGAGTCTGGCAGGATCAAGCCGAATTTCTGTGGTTAGCTGTTGAAAATGGGAATCTAACCAAGGACGAATTAGGTTGAGGTTGTTAGTGCTAAGGTAAAGTGCCCCTAGAACTGCTTCAAAAGAATCTGCTAATCGTGACTCTTGGCCAACATGATCAGCAGTGGCACTACCCGCTACTAATAAGTATAATTCTAAACCATATTCTCTTGCTAATTGGGCGAGAATGCGATCGCTGACTAATACTGAACGAATAGCCGCAAAATCACCAACTGAGCAATCAGCATAATGTTCCCATAATACCACAGCCGCTACTAGGCGTACTACCGCATCGCCAACAAACTCTAGTTGTTCATAATTTGCAGAATCAGAGACGGTAGGATGAGTCAGCGCCAAATCTAACAATTCCCACTTTATAGGTGCATCTAGTGGCAAACCGAACTTTTGAACTAAACTTTCAAGTTGTCGTTGACGGCGGGGATAAACGCTGGACATTAGGATAAGTGTGGAAAAAAGGGCTAATAACTCTTAACTTAGCATTAAATTATAAAGTATAAATACAAGTTATTTTTTGGGCAGAAACTTACGGTGTCAATATTCTCGGAACTTCAACTAGCTGCGGAATGTGGAACTAGCAGAGGATACCCTACAATAAAAACATAACACGAGAGATAAACTGATATTCCTATTTTATCACTTGCATTAAATAAGCGTTCAAACTTTGAGGGGTTTCAGCATACGCAGAAAAAATACTAATAGCTTGATCGTTACTTAATCTTTGACTAAAAGTAAACTTTATTGTTTGTTGAATATACTTTTTATCCTCTAATGAGTCCTTTAGTATTAGTTCAATTATTGAAACTATAAACTGCATTTCATATTTACCTCTGAAAATTTTACACTGATCACAATTAGTAAATTCAGCCATTTTATTATTTAAAATATCTACCGGAATTTCTGGAGCATTTGGAAACTTTTGTTTGATTTTTTCAAAGTCATAATTTACCGAAACTGACTCTAAACTTAAATCAATAAAATCTTTGGGGAATTTATTATCTAACTTTACACCTGTTTCTGTTCCTGTAGTATTTCTAATTTCTATCAAACAAGCATACCAAGCATTGAATAAAATCGTAGCTTGATGAAATTCTTCTTGTCTATCTTTAAAAAGAGTCATACAACTTTCATGAATTTCACTAACTTCTGATATATAAAGTTCATGTTTAATGATTTCTTTGAAAACATTTACTGAGATATAAAAATTTTCAATTGAATAACAAGGTGTTTCAAATATTGGTGGGTTATGAGGTGGTAAAGGTTTATTAAAATCTCTATCAATGAAAAATGCTTTTTTGTATTTATCATATTCTCTATGATAATTAATAAGTTCATAGACTTTCAATACCCATTTTCTGCCGTTACATTTTATAGGTTGAATATTTAAGTTTGTTAGTTTTTTTATTCTTGGGTAATAATAGGGATTATCTTTGCCCTCAAAAAAGCAAAATAACCCATTTTTATCTTTACGAACGAGCTTATTAAACTCTTGATAAGGAACATTGCTTGATTCTTCTCTTGCTTTTCTCAAATCGTCTGCATTCATAATTTTTAAAATTTAGATAGAATGAAATATTCATTTAAGCCAATAGCGTATTTATCCAATTCATTTTCAAATATGAAAGGTGAATGGGTTACAGCCAAAAGAAAATCACATTTACCTGAATTTACAATATCAGGTAATAAGGTTCTTTGCCAAAAAATAGATAATGATAATTCTGGTTCATCGAAAAGGACAATAAATCTTTTTTTACTATCAGAAAGGTAAATTTTAGAAAATATGGAAATAATCTGCTTTTCTCCAGAAGATAGTTTACTCAAAGCAATTTCAGAATCAGTTTTCTCCGATTTTATAAATATTTTGATTGCACTTTCATCATAAAATACCTTTTTGTTAATCAGGTATTGATTACAAATATCTCTAAATTTTTTCACAGAATTATCTAACTCTTTTTGTTTTTCATATATTTCTACTAATTTCTTCAGAATATAAGTTAGTGATGGATTTTCAAATGATTGATTCAGAACACTTTGTCTAATTTCATCTTTATCATTTTCAGATAATTCTTTACCAACTCTTGCCAAAATAATTTCAATATCATTTTTGTCAACTTTACTCAAAAAACTATTGTCCGTTTGAGAGAATCCTTTTACTAATTGACTTAAAATTTCCGAGGTAATTTTAGAGAATCCTTCTTTTAAGAGTTTATCAATTGTACTTTCAATTTG
Organism: Dolichospermum sp. OTE_75_concoct_329_sub; assembly: GCA_031376645.1. GTDB lineage: Bacteria > Cyanobacteriota > Cyanobacteriia > Cyanobacteriales > Nostocaceae > Dolichospermum. The sequence goes on from JANMEE010000185.1 coordinate 55,480, forward strand.
ATTAAAACGCTTTTGAACATCATCCATTCCAAATTGAATAAGTGTATTTTCTTGATTTAATAATTCGTCATTATTATATCCAAGATTATGTAAATCTTCTTCAACACGCCTGTATGTTGGAAAATACATAATATCACTACCTTCAATCCCGCATTCAATTTCTTTTTCACAGTTGCTAAAAAATGAGTTTGATAAATTCCCTCTATTCATTTCAATTAGCTCAAAAGCTCGAAATATATGACGGATAGGATATTTTCTAAATTTGGGATTATATTCAAATTCCATTTCTAATTTTCTTTTATTACCTTTGCTTTGTATAAATCGAGTTTTTAATATCTCAAATTGAGAATAACCAACTTCATCAATAAAGTCCTTAACTATTGGATTTTCATAAATTTCTTTAATCAATTCATCTACACTAGATTTAGATATTTTAATGGACTTTTTATCACGGAATTCTAAAATCAATTTATCAAAATTGAATTCACCAAGTTTGAAAAAATTTCTGGTTAAAGTATAATAAAAAATATTTAAGATTTGAGTTTTTCCAATGCCATTTTCACCAATGAGAATTTTAATATTTTCATTGAAGGGAATAATTACATTTTCCTCTGTTCCAAAAAGACCGTACACTGAAAAAGATTTTATATTACTTGTGTTCATTTTATTATCCATCATAGTATACGTAGCTTAGTTTTAGGATCTCTCATCTCTGTAGTAATTGAAAAAACGAACTATGGAACATAAAAAATCCATAATTCGTTTAAAAGGAGAGAGTCGGTAGTAAGCCGGGTTCTGTTCTCTTGCGAGGGCAGTTATCTATCTGGGATGCTTGTTACCAAACACCTCTAGCGGCTCTTTTTCAGCGGAACTGGTAAAAGACCAACCGTAGTTCCTTGTGGCCTTGCTCCCAACCGGGGTTTACCGAGCCAACGCCTCTCGACGCTGCTGGTGCGCTCTTACCGCACCTTTGCACCCTTACCAACCCATTCAATATGCTGAATTGATTGGCGGTATATTTCTGTGGCACTATCCTCACGATCACTCGCACTGGACGTTATCCAGCAAGTCTGGTCTTTCGGGAGCCCGGACTTTCCTCAAACTAGTCTTAATGACTAATCTGCAACTGCCTACGCCTACTCTCTCCTTTCTCTAGTTTACCTTTAATTGGATTCTGTGTAGTGTTACGTGCAAATCACTTTTTCTTATTCCAGGGTAAGGCGTAGGTCCAAGGGAGCTTTTTAATAGTAAAAGGACAATTAATAATTGATACTGGGGGAACATTTATCCCCGGCGCAATACCGACTCTCATTTCGGAAATTCGCAGCACAAGTTGTAATGAAAATTCCAAATCTTTTCTGCCATCTATAAAGTCTTTGTATAACTTCTTTTGTTTATCATTCTTTTTGATGGCAGCAACATTAATTAAAGGCGAAGCTGGTTTGTAAATACCTGAATCTTTATCTCTTTGAAAAACATCTTCTGCGGTGACATTTTCAGAAATTGTCTTTTTAGGAGCAATAATTGTGGGAACTTGGGGTATGGCTAAATCGCGGGTTAAATCTGGAGATTTGCGAATCACTCGGCGGGACTGCTGGGTATGTTCAACAACGAAGGAACTATTATCCCAGTCAACATATATAGCAATACTTTCTGATTTATTTTCAATACTCATTGATAATTCTTTCAGATCATCTTCTACTTTATCCAAGCCATAAGTATTTGTTTTAAAAGAAATACCTACTGTATCTTGCAGATTTTGTTCTTTCAATTGATCATCAACAGCACCTTTTTGGAAATCAACTTTTACTATATCGTCTATAGATTCAATCATCCGATTGATTGTCCAATAGACAACAAGTATATAAATCATCAAAATAATCAGATTTTGGTCGCCATTTTGCATTTTTATAACCCTGATTTTCTACCCATTTTTTGGTTATAACATCTGAATTGTGATTTTCCTAATGAAGATGATTAGAGTTTGTTTGATAGCGAAGCGTGGCGTTAGCCATAAAGTATTAAATAAAACCAATAATCTCCAAAAACCTAACCCCCCTACCCTGACAGGTGTAGGTTTTTAATATTCTCTGTAAAGGCAAGACCAGGAAGACAAGGAAGGATAGTAGACAAGGAGGATTTTATCCAAAAAATACTCGGTTTATGGGTTATTTTGTTACCAATCATACATTCTTTCTCCGTTTTCCTCCCTTGTCACCTTGTCCCCCAAGTCTTGTTCTCAAGACAATGTAAAAAACCTACACTTGTCAGACCCCCCTACCCCCCTTCCTTACAAGGGAATGGGGATTTTAAAGCCTCTCTCCTTATAGGGGAGAGGTTTACCAGAGGGGTTAATTT
>JANMEE010000192.1:0-8506 GCA_031376645.1 Dolichospermum sp. OTE_75_concoct_329_sub
GGTGAGCAGTGTTGATAATTTGCACCCTCTAAGAATCAAAAAATTATGAAAAGCGATGGCTGAAAGTATTGTTGTACATTGTTTTCAGCTCTTGGTTTAATTCCTTAGCGTACGATTCTCCCGTTTTGGCACAGTCTAGCCGTCAACAAAATTTACCCACTACAGTAGCCTGGATACCTGAAAAACGCGGTCATATTCGCATTGTGATCTGGAAATCTGAAATTTTTCTAGGTTGGAAACCTGAGCAAAGATGTCAAAATGTATCACCAAAGTTTCAGAAGTTTTATGAAAATAGCAGTTTGAACTATCTAACCAATGGGAAAGTCAAAGGTTATCCAGTTATTTGTGCTGTAGCGACAGAAGGAGATAAATGTAGTCGTGATAATCAATTATTTCAATTGAAAAATGAACAGGGTAGTGAGTTAGTAATTTATCGGTTAGTCAATGCTTTAGAAGGAGGGGGTGCAACAGATTCTTTATATCAAAGTTCAGGTAAACAAAGGTATGTATCAATTTCAGAAGTATTGCTTAAAGCTCCAATTATTGAACAAGAAAGATAATTTAACAGCAAGGATTAAAAATTCTTAATTCGTCCATTTTCTGTAATTTACAAATTTCCAATCATTAACATGAATACCAAAACAGCCATCATTCTTTCATTGCTATTGTTACCAGTTTCTACCTTTAGTCTTGAAACTTTGTCTCATTCTATTTCCTTAGCAGCAGCAGAAAATCCTTTATGTAGCATCAAATCAGATAATGGAGATGGAGAATATTCAGAACAACAACTAAAAACCATCGCCAGCCGAATTACAGTCAGAGTCATAGGAGATAACAACGGTGGTTCAGGAACAATAATAGCTCAACAAGGAAATACTTATCTAGTCGTCACTAACTCTCATGTAATTAGAGGAGTTAGTAGTGTTAAATTAAAAACATCAGATGGTAATATCCATGATGCAAAAATTGTTCCTAACATCAAATTTGAGAAATCAGATTTAGCACTATTAGAATTTAAAACTAATCAAAATTACTGTTTACAACAAGTTTCTAATACTATTCCTATCACTGAAACAGAAGTCACAGCAGCAGGATATTCTTCAGCAAAAGGAGAGATAGTATTTCGCACAGGTACAGTACAACAAATATCTCAACAATCGTTAAAAGAAGGTTATCAAATCGGTTATACCAGTGATATTGAGCAAGGAATGAGTGGTGGTGCAATTATTAACTCCCGTGGGGAACTAATCGGGATAAATGGTAGAAGTGCATACCCGATTTTAAATACAGGTTATGTTTATCCTGATGGTACTCGTCCGACGGAAGAAGAAATCCAGCAAATGCGAAAACTCAGTTGGGGAATACCAATCACTACCCTTTTAGCACAAGTAAAACAAGAGATTCTTACCGCTTATTCTTTACCTATACCAGATGAAAAACAGGGAATATCACAAGGAAAATTAACAGGCTGGTTAAAAGATTTAGAACAAAAGGCTAAACAAATCACCGTCAGAATTGATAGCAGTAGCGGGGCTAATGGTTCAGGGGTAATTATTGCTAAGGAAGGGGATATTTACACCGTTTTAACTGCGGCTCATGTTCTCTGTGAACGGGAAAATGCCACAAAACCCTGTGGAGGATTTAATTATCAAATCCTCGCCCCAAATCAGAAACTATATGCTGTGGAGAAAAGCAGTATTAAATTAGAAGAAGGGGTAGATTTAGCGGTAGTTAAATTTAGAAGCCAGGAAAATTATCAAGTTGCGATTTTGGCAAAATATAACCAGAAAAATGATGAATATATGTTTACGGCTGGGTATCCCAAATTAGGAGACAAATCACCTTGGCGGTTCACATTGGGACAGATTTATAGTAAAGAACTAGGACAATTCGTAACTACCCAATCAGATTTCAAAAAAAATAGTTCTGGTACATTACAAGGCTCAATTTCCTTAACAGGGGGATATGAATTAGTTTATAGTAGTATCACCTTTGCGGGCATGAGTGGGGGACCAGTATTAGACTCCCAAGGGCGGGTAATTGGTATTCATGGTAGGACTGAGGGAGAAGCTGTTATTGATAATAATAGTAGTAGTGGCGGGACAATCCAATTAGGTAATAGTTTGGGTGTTCCTGTGAGTACCTTTTTAGCAATAGCAACCCGACTGAATACCCAAGCACAAAAGGTAGAAACGACCCCACCACCGGAACTAAATCCACAGAAAGCTGATTCTATTAAAACAGCAATATTGTCAGTAGATGTTGACAAAGGAAATACTACCGCTAGTCAATGGTTAGAAAGAGGAAATCAACTTTGGCGATTACGTCGTTATTCAGAAGCCATACAGGCTTTTGATGAAGTGATTAAGCAGCAACCAAAGTTTATTCACTTAGCTTATTATGGTAAGGGTTTAGCATTGGGTTGGAGTGAAAAATATCCAAAGGCTATAGCTGCATTTGAACAAGCAGTGAAATATAAGCCTGATTTTGTTGCTGCATGGAAATATAAAAGTATAGTTCATCAAAACTTAGACCAACTAGATCAAGCATTAGTAGCAATCAATAAAGCGATTCAACTCCAGCCGAAAAATTCAGCGCTATCTTTAATGAGGGCAATTTTCTTAACAAGTTTAAAAAGATATACAGAAGCAGAAGTAGCTATAGATGAAGTGATTGAACTTACCCCTGTAAGTACACATTACATCCTGAAAGGTAACATATACAAAGAGCAAAAAAAATGGGAACTTGCACTTGCTTATTACAACAAAGTTATTGCTCTTAATCCTGATTTTGTTGGTGCTTACAGTAAGCGCGGAGATGTATACAAAGAGCAAAAAAAATGGGAGCTTGCACTTGCCGATTATAACAAGGTTATTGCTCTTAATCCTAATTTGGCTGATGCTTACGACACTCGCGGAAATTTTTACACGGAGCAGAAAAAATGGGAATTAGCTCTGGCTGATTTTAATAAGGCCATCACTATTGATTCTAATGCTGCCTACGTCTACTTCAATCGCGGAAATTTTTACACGGAGCAGAAAAAATGGGAATTAGCTCTGGCTGATTACAGCAAGGCTATTGCTCTGAATCCTGATGACGCTGATGCTTACCTCAACCGTGGCAATGTTCACTATTACCAAAATAAATGGGAATTAGCTTTCGCTGATTATAGCAAGGCGATCACTCTCAATCCTTATTCTAGTAATGCTTACCAAAATCGCGGCAATGTTTACGATAAACAGGAAAAATGGGAATTAGCCCTGGCTGATTTCAACAAGGCTATTGATCTCAATCCTGATTATGCTGGTGCCTACTACAATCGTGGCAATATTTACCATAACCAGAAAAAAGGGGAATTAGCCCTGGCTGATTACACTAAGGCTATTGCTATTAATCATGATTTTGTTCAAGCTTACTTCAATCGAGGGAATCTTTACAAAAACCAGAAAAAATGGGAATTAGCCCTGGCTGATTACACTAAGGCTATTGCTATTAATCCTTATTACGCTGATGCTTACTACAATCGCGGGCTTGTTTACACTAACCAGAAAAAATGGGAATTAGTCTTAGCTGATTACACCAAGGCTATTGCTATTAATCCTGATTTTGTTCAAGCTTATTACAATCGCGGGAATCTTTACTATAACCAGAAAAAATGGGAATTAGCCCTGGCTGATTACACCAAGGCGATCGCTATTAATCCTGATTATGCTGATGCTTACAGGAATCGCGGGGTTGTTTATCTTCAAATTGGTGACAAACAAAAAGCAATTGAAAACTTCCAACGAGCAGCGCAATTATATCTTGCGCAAGGAGATACTGCTAGTTATGAACAAATAATGAATGGATTAAAAGGGTTGTAGGAGGTTTTTTTTGCTGATGTCAACTTTCTGAAAAAGAGTCTTTGGGGTAATAAAATAATTGCTGATAATCAGAAATTGCTATCTACTCCCAAGATGAAAACCTTATTATCACAGTTGCGATAATATCAACAGCACCGATCAGATCCCCAACTTCTTAAAGAAGTCGGGGATCTAATTAATTGTCTGACAGCTTCCCTATCTCCGTTTCTCAAGTTCTACAATAATTTGCTGTATTTGCTGATATCTTTGTTGATATTCCTTTTTTTCTTGCAATTTAACTGCTAAAGTTCTGAATTTCTGGAGTGCTGTCTGTACATCTCCTTTTTTTACAGCCGCATTAGCTTGATTATTTAATTCCTCAATGGAATTAGGAGAAATAGTTGCAGAATTTAGAGGAAGTTTTAATTCTGGATCTTGTAAATCTGCTATCTTATTCAGTGATTCTATTTCAGTCTGTAATTTATCAATGATCTTTAATAAGTCTGCTGCTTCTGGAAATTTACTTTCGTTTAAAAAAGCCAAACTTTTTTGCGAATACAGTAGAATTGCTATCTGAAAATCTGCTATTTTTTGTCCGGTTTCTTCTTGTGTTAACCCCCGTTGATGATAAGCTATTGTATATTGAGGGTTAATTGTAATTGCTTGAGTAAAATCTGCAATAGCTTTCTGTTTATACTCTTTAATTCTATCTTTCACTTCCACCGAACAAATAATTATATAATCATCCTTTTTTCGACAACCCGGTACACTACCATCAGGATTCAAAGGTTTCCCTTGTGCATATTTAGCATAAATTAAACCTCGTTGATAATATGCTTCTGCATTTTTATCATTATGATTAATAGCTTGTGTAAAGTCTAATATAGCTCCTTGGTAATCTTGTTGATTTGCCTTTATTTTACCTTCTAAAAGCCAGTTATTTGATATTTGTATTGATTGAGTTGGAGAAGCTTCAACTTTGTAAAAATTCCCTCCAAAAATCATCAGGGAACTGATTGTTAAACTCAGACAAGCGACGGGTAACTTTAAGGTAGACATAAGGTGATTGGTAATTGGTAATAAAATCCTAGTTTTAATCCTGTTCATCCTTAAATCCTGGAAATCCTGATTCTGACAAACTTAATGATTATTTTCACATAATTTATCCTCATTTTTAACTAAATTAACATTTTCTTTTAAATATTCATTCAACCAATCACAACCACGTTTTTGTAAAGTATGAATATCCAAATCCCACAAAATTATATGATTACTAATATCCACAGAAGCTATCATCTTTCCATCTGGACTAAAATTCGCTTCTGAAAGAGTATCTTTACTTCCTTGCAAACTATAAATTAATTCCCCCTGCAAATTCCAAAAACTGATTTTATCCCCACTAGCTGAAACCAGAATTTTACTATCAGGACTAAAATTTACACTTCTGACACTTTGATGATGTTGTAAAGTATGTAATAATTTTCCACTCTTACTATCCCAAAGTTTGACTGTAGAATCAGCACTTGCAGTAGCTATGATTTTTTCGTCAGGACTAAAACTTACAGATGCAATATTAGCCTCATGTCCAGAAATAGTCTGCAATAAATTTCCTTCTAAATTCCACAGTTTTACTGTTTTATCTCCAGCAGTTGCTAAAGTCTGACCATCTCGACTAAAATTGATATTTGTTACTAACTTATCATTCGTCTGCCAGCTTTTTAATAAATTCCCTTGTAAGTCCCAAATTTTAACTTGTTGATCAACTCTGCTAATAGTGGCAATCTTATTACCATCAGGACTAAAACTTATATCTTGAATTGGCTCAAACATACTATTATTATCCTTCAGATGTCCTTGCCAACTCTTGATAAGTTTACCATCAAGATTCCACAATTTAATTTGATTATCAACGCCAATAGTGATAATATTTTTTTCAGTGGGATGAAACAGTACCTTGATGATTTTTCCTTCATGGGCATAAAAACTTTTTAGCAAACTTCCATCACGCTGTCGTAAGCTGATAATTCCCTGTTTATTACCTACTGCAACAGTATTTCCATCTGGACTGAAACTCACACTATTACCAGAAAAATTAGGTAAAATACCTTGCAAATGCCAAAGTTTAATTGTGCTATCAGCACTAGCAGAAACTATGGTTTTTCCATCTGGACTAAAACTGGCTTCTGATGCTTTACCTCCATGTTTTAAAAAGGTGTAAATTGGAGATTGAGGATTAGATTTAAAGTCATTGGGAATCATCCAGACTTTAACTGTATCATCAGCACTAGCAGAAACTATGGTCTTTCCATCTGGACTAAAATTCACATCTAAAACTTCATCGCTATGACCCTCAAATGTATGCAATAATTGTCCCTTAATATCCCAAAGCTTCACAGTTTTATCTTTACTAGCAGAGGCTAAAGTATTACCATCTGGACTAAATTTTACAGCAAAAACTTCATCATTATGACCTGGTAATATTTTTAAAGCTTTACCTTCAAGATTCCAAAGTTTGATTGTTTTATCAGCACTTGCAGTAGCAATAGTTTGTCCATCTGGACTGAAACTTACACCCAAAACTTTTTGCTTGTGAGCGGTAAATGTTTTGATGAATTGTCCATTTAAAGTCCACAGTTTTACTTCTCCTTTACTGTTAGCAGTTGCTAGAATTTTACCTTTTGGACTGAGAGATATTGCTAATAATCCATTTTGTTCTGCTAACTTAAAACTGGGTTGATTTGTAAATAAATTTGTGCTAGAATCATAACGCCAAAAACTAATAGTGTTATCAAAACTAGCTGCAATCAACAATTGATTATCAGCACTAAAGATAACACTAAAAACTCTATCTTTATGACATGATAAAGTTTGCTGCAACTTCCCATCTCGTCGCCAAATTTTGATGGTAGTATCTTCACTACCTGAAGCTAAAAGCTGACCATCTGGGCTAAATTTAACAGTGGAAATCTCACCTTTATGCCCTTGTAAACGATTGTATTCTCGAATTTGGTTGATATTTTCTAAAGTAGCCGCAGATAAACTTAACTTAGTTTGAGAATCTAAGAAATTTAATTGCTCTAAATTTTTGATAACTTTCAGTGTGGGGATAAAAGCTTCAACCTCATTCCCAGACTTTAACAATACTTGTGCAGATAAATTCAAGGCTTTTAGCTCATTAATTTGTGCTTGTTGCCGTTGCCATAAAGCTACACCAGCTAATAGTAATGCTCCTAATAAACCACTGCTTAAAGCCATAATAATGCGGTTTCTAGCAGCATTTTTAGCTTGACTTTCTTTATTCTTTAGTTCTAAACTTTGAATAATAAAATTTTGCTCATTGGCACTAATTTGATTTTCTCGTTGTCTTAACCATTCGTGAGCTTCAATTAAAGATTTACCCCGCAATAATGCTCCCGTATCCTTCTGATTATTTTCCCATTGTCGCATTACTGTTCTTAATTGTTCTTGCCAACGGCGAAAATCTCCATCAGTTTGCATCCATTGTTTTAATCTGCGCCAATTACGAATTAATGCCTCATGAATAATTTCTACGGTTTCAATTTTTGTCAGTTTATTAATGTCCGTGACTACTAATCTGGCATTTGCTAATTGTGTAACTAAATTCCAGTTTTCTTCCCCTACTTCCCCACGAGTAGCCAAAAGCCGGATATCTGCGTTGTATTCTCCTGGCTGCACTAACTGAATAAATATTTGTTGCACCTTTTGTTTATCGGCTGCACTCAGTTGAGCATAAATTGACTCAGCATGATTGGCCAGTGCCGTTTCGATAGTGCCAATTTCCGTGTATGCTTGATGGGTTAGCCATCCTTGCTGTTGCCGTTGCCACAACTGAGTTAAAGTAAATTCCAGTAAGGGTAAATGGCTAGAAGAATTAAGCACCACATCAATGAGACGTTGAGTTAATCCTGGTTCTAATTGGATATTGAGACTAAGAGCAGGTTGAGCGATCGCACTTTCTAATTCTAGGACATTCATCGCACTTAAGTTAACCTGAGCATCCTGCAAGGCATTACTCAAGGGACGGTAAGATAAAGCTTCACCAAAAAAGTCTGCTCGTAGGGTTAACACCAAGGTAAAACCAGGAACACTACTAACTGCATTCAGGAGATTATCTAAAAATATTTGGCGTTCTGCTGTATCCTGACAAAGAGTGTAAAGTTCTTCAAATTGGTCAGCAATCAATACAATATGTGATTGGGGTGAAATGCTAATCAGCGATTCTAGGAAATTAGATAAAGTGCTGTGGCTTTGTTTTAACTGTACTTCCAACTCTAATTCCTGCAATCTGGAATTAGGAAAAATATCTTTCCCAGTCCCTAACCCTTGATAAAGTGCGATCGCTAATGATTCTAACGGATTATTCCCCGGACGAAAAGACACAATCTGCCAATGTTGACTTTTATCACGTTTTAATTGGGGAATCAACCCCGCAAACACCACAGAAGATTTACCGCTTCCCGAAGCCCCAACCACTGCTACCAAATGCTTTGTTTTCACCGCAGCTACTAACCCGGATTTCTCACAAGTGAAAAAAATCATTGATAAAGAGCGAAAAAAAGGAAGTTTATTTGATACATAAGTAGCAAAGATGAAAAAAGGAAATCTCTTCAGTATATAGTTGAGAAATTTCGTTAAATATAAAG
>JANMEE010000064.1:0-15130 GCA_031376645.1 Dolichospermum sp. OTE_75_concoct_329_sub
AAATTATTGGACGCGAAAAACTTTGCTTGAGCAGAATTAGTGTTGTAATAATCATAAAGATAATCAATCAGTAGTTGACTCGCTGTAGAATAGGGATTATTTAGTAGAGCATTCATCGTTTTTCCCCCTAAAAGAGCATTAGGTGTCTTAGAGAAGGCATTTTCGAGGGCTGAGAGCCAATTTTGCTCAGGGGTGCAGTCATCATCTGTAAAGGCTAAATATTGTCCTTTGGCTGCATTTGCCCCTGTATTTCTGGCTTTGGCAGGTCCAGCATTAGGTTGTCGAATTAGAGTAAGATTAAGCTGGTTATAGTAGTAGCTGATTAAGCTATCTAGGGGATAATCACCACCATCATCCACGATCACAACTTCAAAGCGATTACTAGGATAATTAAGATGGGTTAGGGAGTCTAAACAAGTTTTTAATCTTTCGGTACGGTTATAAGTGGGAATAATAACAGAAAATACTGGATTTTTACGCATAAAAATGAAAAAGAAAATAGATAGTTATTTATTATGAATCTTGACGGGTGAGATAGCTAAAATGGTTAATTCTAATGCTTGCTGCCATAATTTTGGTGCTAATAATCGGATAGTTAGACCATAAGTGATTGTACTTATCACCATACAACTGATTAATAATACTTGGGAATTGAGTAGATTTTGAAGAAAGTATTTAACTATTAAAATTACCACTACCATGATTAAAGCAGATACAAAGGGAGCGATAAGTTGACGAAAATGGGTGAGAATTGGAGTTTGAATTAATTGACTAACTGCCCACTGACTGAAGGGAAAAACCAGATAATCACTCAGTACATAGGCGATCGCTATGGCAACTATACCCCATCGCACTGCTAAAACACAAGCAACTATATTAAAAATTGTATTTAATACCCCTAGATATAATCGCCAAGCAGGTTTATTCATGGCTATAAAAATGGACTCTGTAAACAAAGATATCGAGCGTAATAGTCCTGCAAAAGTGAGGATTTGCATAATTGGGATAGCAGGTTGCCATTGCTTGCCAAATAATACCGTAATTAGTTCTGGAGCTAATATAATCACTCCGAAAAAGCTAGGAAAGGCTATTAGGCTAGTGAATTGAGTAGCTTGACAAAATGTTTTTTGTAACAAAGTTGGATCTGTTTGTAGCCGCGAAAAGGTTGAAAGAGCAACTTGATTAATAGTTCCTAACAATAACTGAGTCATCACTTGCAAAATTCTTTGAGCGATCGCATAACAATCTGGTTTAAATTCCTTTAGCACTTGCCTTAACCGATACCATGCAGAGATATTTGCTGTTTGTAGTAAAGTACGAAAGCTTGAGGTTGTCCCAAAACAACTATAGTCAGCTAAAGGTTGTTGCTGAAAAATTCGGGCTGAACTAGCAAATAATCGTACATTATGTCCTTTTTGACGTAGCAAATTTCTTAAGGTTAAGGTTGATATTTCTGCCCCCCCCAGTTGGTGTAGCATAATCATTAATCAGTAATATTTTCATAAATAGTTTCTATCTCTCAAACTTTCTACCATTTCTTTTACACCTTGCTCTAAAGAAAGTTGAGGGACAAATCCTAGTTCTTCGGAGGCTTTAGTAGTATTGAAAATTCGAGGACTTAAAAATACCTCATATCGATGAGCAATGGCAATTTCAATTTTCAGATAACGTTGTAATAGATGAGCCATAGTTAAAACCATTTCAAAAGGAAAAGTAAATTTATTCTCTTTAGGAAAATTAACCCCTAAGTTATCAGCAATCATGGTAACAAAATCTCGAATAAGGATTGCTTTTGATGAACCGATTAAGTAACAATTTCCGACACTTTTGTTAGATTCACCACACAAGCGCAACCCTCTAACTGCATCATCAACATGAATGATATTAAATTTATTTTTACCTGTTCCTAACAATTTAAATTTCTGAGTTGAAATGGCTTGGGTTAATCCTAACCAATTCAATCCATCGCTCCCTACCATGCTGGAAAGACGAGCAATAACCACAGGTAATCCCTGTTCTTGATAATAAGAAAGCAGGATTTTTTCTCCAGCTAGTTTTGTCCGTCTGTAGATATTATTAGGGTAAGTAGGCGATCGCTCATCTACCATAGTATCTGTTAGTATTCCATAAACGCCAATGGTACTAGCATAAACAAATTTTTCAATTTGGGCTTTGACGGCAACTTTTGCTAAATAACGAGTTGCTTCGACATTTATCTCAAAAAAATCTTGTTTAGAAGATCGAGAGCGAGATGTTTTTGCCGCTATATGATAAATTTGTTGGCAACCACTAACAGCATCATTAATGACTTGCTTGTCCCTAATATCTCCTATGACTACTTCGATATTCGGATTGTTAATTTGTTCCGGTTTTCGGACAATCGCTTTAACTTGATAACCACAGTCTAAAAGGTGGTGGACTAAATGACTACCGACAAAACCTGTTGCACCCGTCACTAAAATTTTCATATTCAATCTTGTGATTTTGTTTAAATTGATGATCAAAAAGTTCTTCTAAAACCCTTCCTTGCATATATTTAGGAATATTTTCTCTCAACAAATAGAGCAGTGTGGGAGCAAAATCTAACGCGCTAACTTCAGATAATTGAGCATTTGGATTAATGTGTTTTCCTGCTGCTATCAAAAATCCGTTGCCTCGATGTTGAGTCTTTCGTCTAGGACGAGATGGTGCAGAGATTAAGCCAATTTTAGGGTGAAAAAGTTCTTTGATTTCTGCATTTTCCTTCCATCTAAATACAATATCAGGTAATTCATCAATATTTTCTCCGTTAACAACATCTGAAATATGATGAATTTCTTGAATAGCAAGCTCATTATTGTTAGGATTAACTAATAGTTTTAGTTCATCAATAATTTCTTGACAGAGATTATCATATTCTGTACCTCGCTCAATAACTCCATTGGGTATCAGAAAATAGATTGGCAATGGAATTGAACCGACACCAAATCCCTTTTTCTTTTAAAGATTTTAAGAAAGGAAGTTTCCCTTCTTCTAGCCAATTGGCTACTAAATCCGGATCAGCAGAATCTAACGCAATTACTATAATCATAATCCTGTTTTGTCAACTAAGTTTGAGAGCGTGAGAAGCAATTAATAGACAAATAGAGACTAATCTTGAGTTGCTATTTTTGAGTTTACTTTACCGTTAACGGCTTATCATAAACCTGCTTTTGTCCAGTCCTATAAAACATTACGGAGAGAGAATAAAGCTATTTTCCCAAAAAAATCTAGCTACATTTGCCAACTGTGATATGCCGAGCGATAAATGGGAGCTAATGGTTAAAGCATCATCATCTCACCCTTGTAAATTGGCTACAGTGTTGATAATATCATGAGGAGTTACAATTTTATACCTTTTCTCAAAATACCAATCATGAAGGATAAACCACTGTAAAAATAGTAAAACCAGTGCCAAGGTAACACGCCCAAGGTAAATAAAATACCCCGCTTATTTATGAAAAAATGGTAAACAGAAGCATTAATAATTATCAGCAATGCACAGATAACAGCAGACACAATTAATAATCTCCATTGCCACCAACAAGCCAGTAAACTCAGTAACAAAGAATAAACTAAAATCACACTTAGCCGACTTGACCAACCCAAATTCAAATCAGAAGGCATTTGTCCTTGACGGAGTATTAATTGTGTCCAAGGTAAAGCGCGATCGCAATCTTTACGTTGGATTAATGCTTGATCAAAACCTTGATTTAAGAAAATTTACATAAAATTGATCACAACATTAGCTAAAGCAACTAAACCAAAGGCTTTTGGAGTTAATAAACGAGCTAAAATTAGAAATACAAGAAAAGCTCCTAATTGACTAAGTAGGTTAGCATTGAAAATTGTCGTTATGGCAAGGCAAAAGGCAAGAGGCAAGAGTGAAGAGGTTTTGGGAGATTTTACTTTTCTTTACATACCTTTAAATTTTTATGTTCACCTACTTACCCCAATTTTGAATGACAGACCAAAATACTCCTTGAATAGTTTGTTTTTTAATACTCATCTTCTAGACCGAACATTTTTCTTCCTCTATCACATAGAACTTGGAAACTCTAATTTTTATAAGTATAGTCTCATTTGTACCTATATTTATTAGACATCTTCAAAAAAAATTGCAGGGATAATACCCTGACGGGAAGCAAGCTACATGAATTTTCCCCACAAGAGTTTTAGGTTACGCAGATGTTTTAGGACTTACGCACAAGTCACTGAAAAACAAACCACTCCAGGCACAGAGTTCACAGAGAAATGAGGTTTTGAGAGATATTTTGCGTAAGTCTTGTATTTATACGGCTTACGCCACGGTGCGCCATTAGCAAGCCCTAATTAGGTAACAGGGAACAGCCATTCGTGATAAGTTAAAGAAAAATTGCTTTTGCCAAAACGAAGCGAGTTGGTAGTTGGTTTCAAAAAGATGCATAAAAAACTAAGATTTCTGATGATTACAACTTTCTATCCACCTTATAACTTTGGTGGAGATGGAATTTTTATATACCATTTAAGTAATGCCATAGCAAAACAAGGTCACAGGGTAGATATTATTCATTGTATTGATGCCTTTGCAATTTCAGCCAATAAAAAGCCTCAAGGAGAATATTCCCACCATGATAATATAACAGTACATTCATTAAAAAGTAGTTTTGGCTTTCTTTCTCCACTATTAACCCAACAAACTAGTCGGGCATTTTGCAAAGGAGAGAAAATTCAAGCCTTAATTGCTGAAAAAGAATTCGATGTCATTCATTATCACAATATGTCCCTGATTGGTTTAGAGGCATTAACTTTTGGCAAGGCGATTAAGTTGTATACCATGCACGAACATTGGTTGGTGTGTCCTATGCACATTCTGTGGAAATATAACCGGGAAGTATGCAATAAACGCAATTGTATTTCCTGTCAACTGGTTGGAAAAAGACCGGTTCAGTGGTGGCGCTTTTCGGATATAATGTCAAGGACTCTTGCCCATGTAGATAGTTTCATCTCACCAAGCACATTTAGCAAAAATAAACATCATCGACTGGGCTTAAATATCCCAATTGTCCATATTCCCAATTTTACTGCTAACGCCGATCGCCAGTCAGTTGAGGAAAGTTTAGATTGCCATAGTCGTCCCTACTTTTTATTTGTCGGTAGATTAGAAAAAATTAAAGGACTACAAAATTTAATCCCAGTATTTAGGCAAAATAGAAGATGGGATCTGATCGTAGCAGGTGAGGGAGAATATGATCATACTCTTCGCCAAATGGCTGGGGATGCACCAAATATTAAATTTCTCGGTCGCCAGCACTATGATAAGTTACAAGTATTATATGATCAAGCTTTGGCTGTTCTCGTACCGTCCATTTGCTACGAAGTTTTTCCTCTTATTATAATTGAAGCTTTTTCCATGGGAGTACCAGTTATTGTTAATAATCTAGGTCCACTCCCGGAGATAGTTGAGGAAAGTGGTGGTGGGTTTATTTATAAAAATGAGGAGGAGTTAATTAAACAAATGGAACAATTATCCTTACATCCGAACTTGCGTCATGAGCTAGGGGCTAAAGGATATCAGGCATATAAAAATTACTTTACCGAAGAATCTCATCTCAAGGAATATTATCAACTAATTCAAAATATTGCCAAGCAAAAAAATATTACAAATCCAGCTATAGATATGCTAAAAAATGAATAAGCCTAATATCAACAGTCCTCTGGCATATCCCTTATTGGGTCACATTCCTAATTTTCTTCCCGATAAGCTCAATTTTCTCTTGACTTGCTCTCAAAAATATGGTGAGGTTGTTCGACTTCAAGTAGGCAGAACTACTTACCTACTCAGCAATCCAGATGATATTAAACACGTTCTGGTGGACAATCATCAGAACTACGACAAAACTGTGCGTTTAACTAGCAGGAGAGGAAAAGATTTATCAGGAGAAGGACTGCTTACCAGTGCTGGTCAAACTCATCTTCGCCAGCGGCGAATGCTACAGCCAGCTTTCTCCCACAAATATATTGCTTCTTTCGCCGATATTATGGTCAGCAGTACCGAGCAGTTGCTAAGTCAGTGGAAGGACTCAACTGTGCTTAATATTGCTGATGAGATGATGAATCATGCCCAGCATATTGTGTTGAAAACCCTTTTCAGTGAAGATTATCATGCCCATAACTCAGAATTAGCCAGAGCGATCGCTATTAGACGGCGATATATGCAGTATATATTCGGATCTCTTCTCCCCTTTCCTGAATATTTACCCACACCTATTAATCGAGAATATCAAAAAAGTATTAAACAAATAGATGATTTTATTTATGGTCTGATTCGAGAGCGACGTAACGCAGTTGCGCTACCCCAGGATTTGCTATCAATGTTGATGCAATCCCAGTACGAAGACGGTAGTTTTATGAGTGACAAACAGGTGCGTGATGAAGCCCTGACACTTTGTATAACTGGTTATGAAACCATTGGAGAAGCCTTAACTTGGACTGGGTATCTCCTTTCCCAACACCCAGAAGTGGAGTTAAAATTGTGGGCTGAACTCGATGAGGTTTTAGGGAACCGTTCTCCTAATCTGGAAGATTTACGGAAGTTGCGCTATACGGAGATGGTTTTGTCTGAGTCTATGCGGCTTTACCCACCAACCTGGATCTATATTCGGATGGCGCGACAGGAGGATGTGTTACCTAGTGGTGCTACCATCCCGGCTGGTTCTAAAATATATCTTTGCCAGTATGTAGTCCATCGTCAGCCAAGCTACTTTCCCGAACCGGAGAAATTTGACCCAGAACGGTTTAGTGAGGCTGTTTGTCGAACTCGCCCCCAGTTGGCTTATTTCCCCTTCGGTGGTGGTCCGAGATTGTGTATTGGCAAGGCATTTGCCATGATGGAAGGCGTTCTGGTACTTGCCTGTATTGCTCAACGCTTTCAGTTGAAGTTAGTACCAGGTCAAATCATCGAACCAGAGCCAAAAATAACTTTGAGTCCTAAGTACGGTTTAAAAATGGAGTTAATCCAACGTTGAAATCACTTACCGGCTGCTGAAAATAGGGAGGATCTGTAATTTTGTATAGAGGGGGAATTTTTCATGGGGTATCCTTACTGCATCCACTTTGATACGTCCGTCGTTTCCCGGAATTTTGGCGATCAAATCATTAGACAAAGCATTATAGATGTCCTCGATCAAATAGTGCCAAATTTACGCATTTTGACCTCCTACACCCACGAAACCCCCGGATGGAAAACCGCAAGACTGGCGCAACGATCTGAATTGAATATCATCGGAGGAACTAACTGTCTAACTGGACAAAGACTTCGTTACTCAATGTGGAAAATAGGAATTCCCTCTTTATTGCTTGGTGTGAGATACATCCTCCTGGGAGTTGGTTGGTATCGTCATAACAACAAGCCTAACCTTATATCATCCGCAATCTACAGGTGTGCGCTTTCAAGGCAGTATATTCACTCCTGTAGAGACGATTACACTACTAAAGTCGTGCGCTCAATGGGACTCCAAGCAATAAACACTGGATGCCCTACAATGTGGGGACTGACAACGAACCACCTTGTTCATCTATTAATGAATGGAAAAACCAATTCAAGCACTTGCAGGAATAAACTAGGCAGAAGGGCGATAGTCATTATTCAAAGGCAATTCCTTGATCGCCACAATACCCCTTTATCTGTTCATAGTTGGCAATTAAATCAGGTAAGGGCATTCCATGTAGCCTTTTCGTATTCGCACTTAACCTGTGTGTAGATATACATATAAATTCGAGTATTCTGGCACATTCATCCAATAAATCCCCATCTACTAAATCTTCGTAATACACCTCAAGCCATGACTCCTCAAAAGGTACAGAATCAACACCCTAGGTGGGCATTGCCCACCCTACTTACTATGCTCAAAATTAATTATAAATTATAAATTCTAAAAAGATCAATTATTTCTCTTTCTAAATTATAACGGGCAGATTGTTCGGCACTATCAAACATTAAAGGTGTAAAATAAATTCGTTCCCGTTGCAAAAATCTTTCTAAAACTTGTCTCCTGCCTGTGATATATTCTGATTCTGATACCCACGCATATTCTTTACGAATGGCTTGAGAATATTCTTGATATTCAATTGGTTTTGCGGCTAAAATTGCTAAATCTGCGTCAAGTAAAACTTGACTATTTAAGTCATTACCTTGATGATGTTTAGTATTTAAAATTAATTG
Organism: Dolichospermum sp. OTE_75_concoct_329_sub; assembly: GCA_031376645.1. GTDB lineage: Bacteria > Cyanobacteriota > Cyanobacteriia > Cyanobacteriales > Nostocaceae > Dolichospermum. Next base: position 8,222 of record JANMEE010000064.1, read on the forward strand.
GTGAACTGTGTTAATGTTATTAGCTGGAATTGCTAAATTTTCTAGTATCTTGGCAGCATAGTCAGCACTTTTTTCTTCATTGTCTTGACTTTGAGTATTATATATAACGTCATGAAACCAAGCAGCAAGTTTTACAGCAGCCAGGTCTTGGGTATAGACTTGTAAAGTATCAATCGTACTAATAACGTGATAAATATGCTTTAAATTATGGTAGTAACGATTAGGACTAGAATAGGCTGCAACTAAATCAGTAAAAGCTTTATTAGCTGCTACTTTATCTATAGCGAAGGGGTGAAATGTGCTTTGCCAATGAAAAAATAAGGCAGATATCATTTTTTTTAAAGTGATTAAATCAGAACTTCATAGATAGAAATAGCTTTATCTTTCCCTTTGACTTTTACTGATTCATCTACCAATCTTAAAGAAAATAGTTCAGAATTATATAAGCTATTAACGACTGATTCTGTAATCAAAATTTTGCAATCATATTGCTTTGTTAATCCCTCAATGCGAGAAGCAACGTTGACAGCATCACCAATAACTGTGGAATCAATGCGGGAGGTAAAACCAACTGTACCCATAATTACTGTACCGCGATGAATACCAATTCCTACGGAAATATGTGGTAATCCTTTTTGTAATCGCTCATAATTAAATTTATCTAAAGCCTTAATCATGGAAATTGCGGCTTTGATAGCGCAGTCTGTACTATCATCATCAAATAAGGCCATGATGGCATCACCTATATATTTATCAATAAATCCTCCATATTCATCTATGACTTTTCCCATACAAGCTAAATAGTCATTTAAAAAGTTGAATATTTCCATGGGTGTCATTGCTTCAGACATGGAAGTATAACCGCGAATATCACAGAATAAAATTGTCATTTTTCTTGTAGAAGCCACACCAACTGTAATATTTTCTATGCCTTGGGGGGCAATGACAGAAACGAATTTATCTGGTACAAATTTCTCAAATGAGTCTAAAGTTTTTTGTAATTTACTAAAAGATATTTGCAGTATTGCTGACATTTCATTAAAGGAATTTGCTAATGCACCAATTTCATCTGCACGATTATTAATATCTGCACGATGTTCTAAATCACCCTCGGCAATTTGGGCTACACTAGACTGTAAACGGCGGATAGGATCACTTAAATGTCGTGCTAGGATATAGGCACATATCCAACCTACCGCAAGTCCTACAGAACCCACTATCAAAGCCTGATTGACTGCGTTATTAACAGCGATATCTACTTTTTGCAAAGACATCCCAATCCGTAACGTTCCTAGTTTTTTACCAGCCAGTGTCCGAATATCTGAAGCTACTTCAATTATTGCTTCACCACGTTTAGCCCGCATCTGGTTTGTAAAATAAACATCCTTGAGAATAAATGTTTCGATGACACGGGTTTTTTTAGGTGATTTTAAGGCAAAATTGGTGACATTTAAGGGAATAAGATTGGGAACATATTGATTTTGATATTCGTTAGGAGAAGCAGCAGCAATTTGATTGTCTTGACTATTATCAACAACAAAAATATATACAAAATCTTCGTTTTCTCGTAATATTAAATCTATATTTAAGCGAACTTGACTCCAATTTTCTTCTGATAATTCATTAGCATAAGTATAACTAAGGACGTTAGAAACACTCTTAGCATTATTTAACTTTTCTTGACGATAAAGGGTATTTTCACTTTTTACCCAAACCGCAACTATCGCACCAATTAACCCCAAAATCAGTAAGGTAGTAGAGGTAATAATTTGAGTACGAATAGAACGAAAAGGAGATATTTTCATGGTTTTGGAATTAACTCTTCTACAAAAGTTACCCAGGGTTGATTTTTAGTTTTACTTGGACAATCATCACCAAAAGCTAGAGTCACCGGACCTCCCATCTTTGCTAAAATTGGCTCTTTATCTTCACCCCATCTAGTCGCTAAAATAATATTACATTCAAGGATGTCTTTAGATGTTAATTTTATAGGTTGAGAACTTTTTCGGTAAATTTCTGGTTTCCCTGTGATAACTACAGACTTTTCAGATGTTATACCAGCTAAATTTAGTACATCTGGGACTCTAACACCATGTAATTTAACTTTGCTACTTGGCCACCAGACACGATAAGCAACATTTTGGTTAAGTGTAATTTGTGGTAGTTTATCAAGATCATCTAAATTGAGTTGACGTTGACCTATCCGCACTAATGGTTTTTCTTTACCAAATATAATATGAGTTACATAAAAAGCCCAGATACTTTCACTATACTTTTTTCTAATTTGGGGATATTTGGTATAGGGAAAGATTAAATAAACTGGACCTCCTTGATCACGAGGAATTGGTTTATTATCTTTAGCTAATGCTAAAATAATTGGATAATTAAGCAAATCTGCTACTTTTACTGTGACATGATAAGCATCGTAGCAGACAAAAGTTATTTCTGTGACTCCTGGGGGAACACCAAAATTTTTTAGGAGTTTAGATACTGGTATTCCGCGAAATTTAAATACTTGATTTGGGTTAACAATATTATTTGCATCAATAGTATTCACATCCGTTGTAGCTAATTTAAGCAACTCCGGCCAATTTAAAGTTTCTGATTTACCATTGGCTGTCTCACCTTGAATAGCTAAATTCCACTGACGCTGTGGGTTCTTTTTGGCTTTATCTGCTAGAATTTCCGCATTGCGATCGCTTGCTTCTTTACTCCATAATTCCAATTGTGCGTTTGTCGGCTTTTTTGTACAACCTCCCAAGCCAACTATACTTATCCCCAAAGAGACTAAAGCCAAGTTTCTCCAGATATTCAAGACAACCACCTTAAAAATTCAAAATTCGACACTGTAATTCATTTTTACACTATTATTCAACATTACTGCAAAATCGGGATAGAGAAGTCATTAACTAATGACCAATAACCAATGACTAATAACAACTAACAAATTTTATGGTATTACAAGTAGAAAACAACACTTACGAAGCGAAAACTCAAGAAATTGCTAAACAGGTTTTAGCTGCTACTGGGGAAAATCGCTCATTTTTCGGAGCTTTACGGGATCAAATGCGCCTGGATGATAAATTACTCGACTGGGCTATGAGTAATCCTGGTCTACGGGTACAATTATTTCGGTTCATAGATACTTTGCCCGCTTTACATAGTAAATCAGAAATTGCCTCCCATTTACAAGAATATTTAGGAGATGATTCCGTAGAATTACCCGCAGCTTTAAAAGCAATCTTAAACTTTGCTAACCCTGATTCTATGCCCGCACAGGTAGCAGCCACAACTGTAGGAACTGCTGTGGAAACTTTAGCACATAAGTATATTTCTGGGGAAAATATTAAGCAAGTCATCAAAACTGTTGAGAGACTGCGAAAAGATAAAATGGCTTTCACCATTGACTTACTCGGTGAAGCGGTAATTACGGAAATAGAAGCCCAATCTTACCTAGAAAGATACCTGGAATTGATGCAGCAATTAGTGGAAGCATCCAAAAATTGGGCGAAAATCCCGGCTATTGATGAAGCCGACGGCGAAAATATTCCAAAAGTGCAGGTTTCTGTCAAATTAACGGCGTTTTATTCCCAATTTGATCCTTTAGATGCTGAAGGTAGCGAAGCACGAGTAAGTAATAATATTCGGACTTTACTCCGTTGTGCTAAAGAATTAGGGGCAGCAGTCCATTTTGATATGGAACAGTACGCCTACAAGGATATTACTTTTACTATTCTCAAAAAGCTGTTACTAGAAGAGGAATTTCGTCAACGGACTGATATCGGCATGACTATTCAAGCATATCTGCGTGACAGTGAACAAGATGCTAGAGATATCATTGCTTGGTTAAAACAGCGGGGTTATCCTCTCACCATTCGCTTAGTTAAAGGTGCGTATTGGGATCAAGAAACTATCAAAGCTGCCCAAAAACATTGGCCGCAACCAGTTTATAATGATAAGGTCGCTACCGATGCCAATTTTGAAGCGATAACTCAGCTATTACTAGAAAATCATCAATATGTCTATTCTGCCATAGGTAGTCATAATGTGCGATCGCAATCTCGCGCCATAGCCATAGCAGAAAGTCTCAATGTTCCCCGTCGTCGTTTTGAAATGCAGGTTCTTTACGGCATGGGTGATAAAATAGCTAAAGCCTTGGTAGATAAGGGTTATCGCGTGCGGGTTTATTGTCCCTACGGTGACTTGTTACCAGGAATGGCTTATTTAATTCGCAGATTATTAGAAAATACCGCCAATAGTTCCTTTTTGCGCCAAAACCTAGAAAATCGTCCTGTTGAAGAACTACTAGCACCACCAATTCCAATTCCAGCTTCCCCCTCGCTTGCGGGGGGGACCCAGGGGGGGTTCTTCGGTGTAGCAGACACAGATTTTGCAGAAGCAGAAAAAAGAAAGAAATCAAATCAAGCTTTTGCAAATGTGCGTCAGCAGTTAGGTAAGACTTATTTACCTTTAATTAATGGCGAATATGTGAATACAACAACGTTTGTTGATTCTCTTAATCCTTCTAATTTTAGTCAAGTTATTGGCAAGATTGGTTTACTCAGCATTGAACAAGCCGAAGAAGCAATGAAATTTGCTAAAGCCGCTTTTCCGGCTTGGAAGAAAACCCCAGTTAAGCAACGGGCTGATATTTTGCGTCAAGCTGGGAAGTTAATGGAGGAACGCCGCGCTGAACTTTCGGCTTGGATTGTTTTGGAGGTGGGTAAACCTGTTAAGGAAGCTGACGGGGAAGTTTCGGAAGCTATTGATTTTTGTCTCTATTATGCTGACGAAATGGAACGGCTGGATAAGGGTGTAATTTATGATGTTGTTGGTGAAACCAATCGTTATATTTACCAGCCTAAAGGTATTGCGGTTGTTATTTCTCCTTGGAATTTTCCTTTGGCTATTGCTTGTGGTATGACTGTTGCGGCTTTGGTTTCGGGAAATTGTACTTTGCTTAAACCTGCGGAAACTTCTTCTGTGATTACTGCTAAATTTACAGAAATCTTAATTGAAGCAGGAATACCAAAAGGTGTTTTTCAATACGTCCCCGGTAAGGGTTCTCAAGTTGGTGCTTATTTGGTAAATCATCCTGATACTCATGTAATTGCTTTTACTGGTTCTCAAGAAGTAGGGTGTAGAATTTACGCAGAAGCCGCAATCTTGAAACCTGGTCAAAAGCATCTCAAAAAGGTAATTGCCGAGATGGGTGGCAAGAATGGGATTATTATTGATGAAAGTGCTGATCTAGATCAGGCTGTTGTTGGCGTTGTTCAATCTGCTTTTGGTTATAGTGGACAAAAATGTTCGGCTTGTTCACGGGTAATTGTGCTTGAACCAATTTATGATGCTTTTGTGGAAAGGTTGGTAGAAGCAACGAAATCTTTGAATATTGGGGAAACGGAATTACCCAGTACCCAAGTTGGGCCAGTGATTGATGCTAATTCCCGCGATCGCATTCTGGAGTATATTCAAAAAGGGAAACAAGAAGCAAGGGTAGCTTTAGAATTACCTGCACCAACTCAAGGTTATTTTATCGGGCCTGTGATTTTTTCCGAAGTACCCGCAAATGGAATAATTGCACAACAGGAAATATTTGGACCTGTCTTAGCGGTAATTCGAGTTAAAGATTTTCAAGAAGCTTTGGAAGTTGCTAACGGTACAAACTACGCTTTAACTGGTGGGCTTTATTCTCGCACACCTTCCCATATTGAACAAGCACAAGCAGAGTTTGAAGTGGGGAATCTCTACATTAACCGGAATATTACTGGGGCGTTAGTTTCTCGTCAACCTTTTGGTGGGTTTAAACTTTCTGGAGTCGGTTCAAAAGCAGGAGGACCGGATTATCTTTTGCAATTCCTAGAACCACGTAACATCACAGAAAACATCCAACGTCAAGGTTTTGCACCAATTGAGGGCGCAGATTAATTAGATGATATCACTAGATCCCCGACTTCTTTAAGAAGTCGGGGATCTAAAACTCCAAAAAGAAGTCAGAATATTTTTTATCCTGTCAATCCTTAAATCCTGGAAATCCTGATTCTGACAAATTATGATATTTTGATGTTAAAATATAAAATCAGGGTTTCTCTATATTTATGGGTAAGAAAGATGATATTAACCAAGTTGATTCAATTGCTAGAGAAATTGGTATATCAGGGAAAGTAAGAAAAGCTTTTGGTAGATTTCTAGAGCAAGAAAAAAGAAATGGTTATGGTGGAACTTTAAATGATAGAGGTGATTTTACTTATTCATAACTCCGTCAGAAAGCTAAAGAATTTTTAGAGGATATTAATTATGACTCCTAAAACATCTCTTGCTAATTCAATAGCAAATCTGAATCAAATTATTCAACCAATTATTGGCGAAACTTGCCATCAAATTGCATTTAGTTATGGTGATGAATTACTGTTAGATTTTGGTGAAATGACTGCATACGATCATCCTAAATTAGCACATTTACGCAAAGGAAGCTGGCAACTTAGCACCAGGGCAACACCTTGGTATTTAATGATGGGAAACGGTCTTTGCAGTTATTCATCTATGTTCGTAAATTATAAAGATGCTGCTGAATCCTTACAAATGTCTTTACAATTTTTAGAAAATACAAAACTAACTAATTTTGTAATTGATAGTGATAATTTTAAACTCACTTTATCATTTGAGGATTATTGCAAACTAATTTTAGAACCAGATTTAGAAGATGATTCTGGGCTTGCTTATTGGGAATTAATGATGCCAAATGAGCAAATTTTAACCGTTGGTCCGGGAATGTCTTGGGAATGTAAATCAATTCATGAACCTTATTAATCTAAACATCCTGGAAATCCTGATTCTAACTATCCATTTTAATAATAGGTCCCCGACTTCTTCAAGAAGTCGGGGATCTAAAACTAACTATTTTGG
>JANMEE010000071.1:0-1320 GCA_031376645.1 Dolichospermum sp. OTE_75_concoct_329_sub
GTCACCATTGCAATTTGTGCAGTAATCTGTGGAGCAGATAGTTGGGTATTGATGGAGACTTATGGAAAAAAGAAAAAAGAATGGCTAAAACAATTTTTAGAACTGCCAAACGGAATTCCATCTCATGATACATTCGCCAGAGTATTTGCGAGAATAGACCCGCAACAATTACAGAATAGTTTTTTGAGTTGGATAAAATCAATAAATAAAATTACAGCCGGAGAAATAATAGCAATAGACGGTAAAACGTTAAGACATTCATATGATAAAGGAAAGGATAAAGGTGCAATTCATATGGTGAGTGCATGGGCAACCACTAATCGTCTAGTATTAGGACAATGTAAGGTAGATGAAAAGTCGAATGAAATAACAGCAATACCGGAATTAATCAAAGTATTAGATATAGCTGGATGTATAGTAACGATTGATGCAATGGGGTGTCAAAAACAGATAGTAAAATCAATTGTAGATAAATCAGGTGAATATGTTATTGCACTAAAAAAGAATCAAGGTAATTTATATAAAAATGTAGAAGAAATCTTCAAGGAGGCTATAGCTAAAGGGTTTGAGGGATTCAAATATAGTGATTATCATACAAAAGAAGACGAACATGGAAGAGAAGAGATACGTCATTATCTGGTGTTATCAGACATACAAGAAAGAATAGATCCAGGCAAAAAATGGATGAATCTTCAAAGTGTAGGAATGGTAGAATATATAAGAAAAGTCAATGGAAAAACAAAAATTGAAACCCGTTATTATATTAGTAGTTTGACGGATAATGCAAAATTATTAGGAGAATCAGTGAGGAGTCATTGGGGTATAGAAAACTCATTACATTGGGTTTTGGATGTAGCTTTAAGAGAAGATGATTGTAGGATAAGAAAGGATAATGCACCGCAAAATTTTGCAGTTCTACGTCATATAGCAGTAAATGCCGTAGGAAAAGAAAAAAGCCAAAAACTAGGAATTAAAAATAAGCAGGTTTGTGCAGGATGGGATAATGAATATTTAGAGAAAATTTTAGAATGTATCTGATAAAAATCAGAATATTTAGATACATATAAATAATTTATTCTCACCAGATTCTCAAAAGAATCTAGATTTGTGATGTCAAAAATATAGATATTTAGATAATTAATATATAGAACTGAACAAAATCAATTCATTATTGAAAATAACTAATTACTCTCAATTTATTAAATTTTTAGGATATTAATAAAGGACTTAATAATGATTTAAATTCCATTTTATGTTTTTCTTTGTCTAAATACACTAATATGATATTTTGTCAACATAATTTTAGATGCGTTTCCCCTG
>JANMEE010000258.1:0-10665 GCA_031376645.1 Dolichospermum sp. OTE_75_concoct_329_sub
TACGATAACAAGCTTAAATAACATGGTTGTTCGCGCAGCGTGCCGGAGGCATCAGCAAACTTTACTTAGAAATAAGGACTGGTCAAACCGACCACAAACGTCAATAGTAGGAAATGTTTTCCTACTATTGAATCCAAAATATAACATTATTTTGGGATTAGATAGAATGGCAATTAAAAAAATTTCTTCTCCTAATTTCCTCTTCCCTATTTCCTTATTTAAAAGCAACTTTCACATTAGCAACAGCAACTTCTTTTGTAGCCGCTTCAATATTCACTGTTGCAGATGCACTAGAACCTTTATACCACAGCAGCACAGCCGGAGCTACACCCAGCAACACACCTAATAATACCGGGATAGGAAACCCAGCAGCCAAACTCATCACTGTTGCAAAACCAAAATTACCTAAATAAACTAATAAAGGTACATTCAGTTGGTAACGGTCTAATTTAATCGGGTTTTTACTCCATAACAAAGCCGCTACAGTCATAAATAACGAACCAGTACCCATCCAACCAGCAAAGTTCTGGTAAGGCATTCCAAAGAAAGCCCCAGGTTGTTGCCAATACCAGAACGGAAGGGATGTTTGACTCATTGCGGGGTCAAGCACAAAATCCCAAGAAGTGAGCAGTAAAGCCCCTAAAACAACTGCTCCAACATGACGGAATAGGCTAGGTTTTTTATCTACTTCTAAACCTGCTCGCGCCAATACATAAGAAACACATCCCACATAAAACCATGAAAGAGGTATTGTAAAAGGTACTAACCCAGAAATTTTATATCCCAATCCACTTAAATAGCTGTAGTGACCAAAAGGAAAGCCTGTGCTAGTTCCTAATAATTCACTGGTGAGAGAAATTGATAAAGATGGGATTAAAAATCCTAAAGCGCGTCCCAAACCCAAAGTTCGGTAAGCATAGAGGAACACTCCCAGCGCCCCCAAAATCATATATACAACACCACCACCCGCCATACTCCACTGCATGACGCTTTGTCCAACCTCTGATAAGCTGACAATTAGTTCAGCATTGGGAATAACAATCAATATCCCTACCAGTCCAAATACCATAGAAATGATATGACCAATTAGGCATACGCGCTCGACGATAACAAGTTGTCTCATGATCAATCCTTAATGATATGCCAGATGTCTACTCAACTGCTAACAGTTTACAAATATTTATGAACATATTTAACTAAATGTTGAGCTTTATTCTCGCAAAATGGGGATTAGGGATGAAACTCAACATTTAGAAACCTTATGGGTTCAGTAAATCTGTGAAATAATAAATGCAACTGATACTTAAAATATTAGTATATAACGATTTGTAACTGAGTAAGGATACAAAACTTCTATATTTATCAACTGTCTCAAGCCTGTTTTATTCTTGATTCCTGCTATATGTCAATTTTGAAAAAGATTCCTTGGTTTTCTCTAATACTAGTATTACTAAGTTACAGTACATTGGGCTGGCTGATATTTGAAGAAAAAGCCCCTTGGTATGTACGGCTGATAACTGTGGTGACAATCCTGTTTTCTCTAATCTGTGTCACCAATCCTTGGTTAAAACTAGATGATTATTCTGAGATTTTCTTCAAGTCAAACGCTAGGACTTTTGCTATGGCTATCTTAGCAGCTTTCCTATTTTTTCTAATGATTGCTTGGTTTCGGGTATTTCTTGATACTCTACTCATTATATGCGCGACTATTTTAGCTAAACTAGACTTTCAAGCAGTTAATTTAAAACCAGCACTAGCTTTTGGCTGTATATTTTCTTGCTCACTGATAGGTCTAGGATTGGGCGCACTTATCAATCATTACATTTAGTCATTAGTCATTAGTCATTAGTCATTAGTCATTAGTTATTAGTTATTAGTCATTAGTTATTAGTCATTAGTTATTAGTCATTAGTTATTAGTCATTAGTCATTAATTTACAGCACTTCCTGCTGTTATCATGGGCATAATAGCCCCCTCCTCACTTGCGGATTGGGGGTGGGGTTCATGCACCTCACTCAATCAAGAGCTGCTGTAGTTAATGACCAATGACTAACAAATAACTAGCTGGCTACAGCTTCTACAGTTTCTACAACTTCTACAGCTACTGCATAAACGCTAACTTTCTTCTGGCTTTTACCTCTTCTTTCAAAGGTTACTACACCATCAATCAAAGCAAATAAGGTATCATCACTACCAATACCAACGTTGTTACCAGGGTGAACCTTAGTACCACGTTGACGGACGAGGATATTACCTGCACGTACAGTTTGTCCACCATAACGCTTTACACCAAGACGTTGAGCATTAGAATCGCGTCCGTTACGCGTACTACCAGTTCCCTTCTTATGAGCCATAATTCCCTCTTTTCTATTTACTTTATTTATCCCAGGTTGCTAGTTATCTAGTTTAGGCTGGGAAAAAGGTAATTGATAATTGGTAATTACCCTATCATCACCTCTTGCATGAGTGCCTAACTAGCAACTTGACCTTATTTATGATTCTTCAGATAATTCTTCTGCGGTTTCTGCCACGAAGTCGCTATCACCACTATCAATAACTGGAAGTTCAGGACTAGTTGGCGCTTCTTCGTAAGCTAAAACTTCGCCGTTAAGATTGATGGAATTAATCAAAAATCTGGTGATTTCCTGGCGATGTCCCCGTTTTTTGCGGGTTTTCTTTTTAGGTTTCATCTTATACACCAGGACTTTGCGACCTCTGAAATGTCGCATGATTGTCCCTTCCACTGTTGCGCCTTCTACTAAAGGTTGGCCAATGGAAACTGTACCTTCGTGATGTACAAGTAATACTGCGTTGATAGTAACTTTTTCATCTGGTTCAGCGGTTAGTAGTTCAATGTCGTAAAAGCGACCTGCTTCTACTTTCATTTGTTTACCGCCGGTTTCAATAATCGCGTAAGTCATTAAATCGTCCTTGAGGTTGCCGTACAGGTAGCTGGCTATAATCTCCTGTAGAGACGCTATTTATAGCTTTTGCCAGCTTTTGCAGTATGTCTACCTGATCCGAGCTGGAATTAGACAGACAATCTCTTACAATACCCGATAGATAGCTGATTAGTCAACCTTTTAGAAAATATAATTTTATTTCCCACAGATTTCCGAAAAGGTAATTTTTGAGTTTGTAGTTAACCACGACACAGACGGAAAAATTTTTAACTAATCTGAGCGACTTAATAATAGGGCTGCTCAGATTTTTTCTTAGTAATATGGAATGTCTAAATTTAAATATCTTCAGAGATTAAATTACATCATTTTTGTGCAATTTAAGTGATGCTAACTTCTGTTTAACTTGATGATAAATGGATAAATCAACAGGTAACATAACCTGGGAAATACCTTTCCAAATCACAATCTTATTTTTTACGTCTATATCTTTGATAAGTTGCTCAATATGACGTAAAGAAAATGAATTTATACAGTTTGCACTAGACACAACGGCATTAAAGTGAGTTTTTATCCAATCTAATTCAGCAAATATTTCTTGATACATTTGTGCTGTTGAGGGTAATGAAAACTTATCGTTAACATATTCTACTAACCACAAAGCACCAATCTCTGAAGTTAACTGATTATAAAAACTGTCACTATATCCGACAAAACCCATTTGGGGAATTTCTGGATGAATTAAATGGCGGTATAACTGAAAATTACCCTCTTCATTGATCAACATTTGCCGATATTTTTCTGATAAGAAGGGTAATTCTTGACGAAACCCTGTACCAAAAATAACTACATCTGCTAATATCTGCTCACCATTTTCTAACTCTACACCACCAGCAAAAAACTTGGCTATAGTTGTTTTAATGGGTTTGATTTTACCAGACCGAATATAATTAAAAAAGCCTGGAGGTGCAACACTGATACCACAATCAAGTTTATCTATTTGATGTTCTGGGATCATTCCACAACTATCCAGACCGAATTGTAAGCGTAATAAAATTTCTACAGTTCGCCAAAAAAACCAAACCAGAGGCTTACCAAAACTATGCAATATTGCTTCTAATCGTCCCATTTGATAATAGGGAAACCAAGCTTCTGAAAAGCGAGTTAATAAAATATATTTTAGGTTTATTAACCCCAGTAAAAACCTTGGTACTTTCCACATAGATTTACGAAATAAGAGGGTACATTCTTGGGAATTTTTTGCCCCCAGAGTTGCAATATCACAGGCAGATTTACCAACACCAACTACAACAATCCGCTTTCCCTTAATCATTGATGTGTTGTTAAATTCTGTAGAATGTAAAACTAATCCTCCAGATTTTGTAAATTCGTCCTTACCTGGTAAACAGGGAAGGTTAGGACTACTAAAAGTACCATTGCATACTACTACAAAATCAAATTCATGACTTTCTTCTTTTATCTCAATTCCATGAGAATCTTTTGTTTTAATAGTGATAACCCATGTTGGTTCTGATTCAGCTTTTTTGTAAACATTGATAACTTCAGTTTCAAAGCGAATTTTCTCGATTATACCAAAATGCTGGGCATAAGACTCCAGATAATCTCGTATTTGCGCTGCTGAAGGCCAATCTGGATATGATTTGGGCATCGGATAGTCAGAAAAGCAGTAGGTATCACTAGTATTCTGGCTAGTTAATTCTGGATACGTGCGGGATTTTTCCCATACCCCACCCAAACCTGATTTTTTTTCAAAGACTGTGACATCATAGCCTGCTTCTAAAAAAGTTTTAGCTGTAACTAGACCGCTAATACCAGAGCCAATTACGCCAATATGTCTGATTTCCATATTTTTTTCAAATTAACAGTAGTTTTATTTGATACCTAAAGATTAAAACACTATTATTGTGTCCGTAAACCATTTTCTCACACTTTTATACACTCTTACCATTATTCATTTATCTGTCCTGGTTAATTTTTCAAAGTGCCAATATGTATTAGTAGGGGAAATAAAGAATTATCAAAGGTGTTGGGAATAGATGCAAATTGTCTAAACTACCAATTACAATTTAGGTTAATGGTGAGAATAGAAGTTAAATTTTTATTAGATAAATATGAGAAGAATAGAAGTTGAACAAAGAACCATTTTTGTGGGTTTAGCTGGTAGTCATGGTTATGGTTTAAACCGTCCAGAATCAGATTATGATTATAGGGGTGTATTCATTGCTCCTAAACGCTATTATTTAGGATTTGATAGTATTGAACAAAAAGATTCTGGTTGGGACGAACCAGGAATATTTCCATTTATAGATGGTAATGAAGATACGGTTATTTATGAATTAAGGAAAGTTATCCATTTATTAGCTGGTGCAAATCCCAATGTTTTAGAATTACTGTGGTTAACGAATTATCCTTTCTTAACAAATATCGGACAACATTTAATTAATCACCGCCATTTATTTTTGAGTAAAAAGGTAAAACATACTTATTCTGGTTATGCTTTTGCTCAACTTAAAAAAATCGAAACTCACCGTAAATGGTTGTTAAATCCACCTACTAAAAAACCTCTTCCCTCGGATTTTGATATTATTGATGAAATTCCTTTAAGTAAAGATGAATTAAATGCTTTTCTAGAATATCTTTATCTTTTGATTAGGGGGAAAATTGAGTTTTTAGAAGAGTCAGAACAATTATATAAGTTATTGACAGCGGATATTGATTTTAAAGGTCTTTTAAAACAATACACTTTAGCAGATGAAACTTTAGAATATACGCAAAATTTAACTCATGGACGTAAAGATTTTATTCGCCTTTTGCAAAAAAGTCAAAGTTATCAAATTGCTTTAAGAGAATGGAAAGCTTATATATCTTGGCAGGAAAATAGAAATCCCGCTAGAGCAGGAATGGAAAAAAAATCAGGTTATGATTTAAAACATGGAATGCACTGTATTAGATTGCTGCGAAGTGGTTTGGAAATTTTGCAGCGGGGAGAAGTCACTGTAGATAGAAATTTAGCTGGTGATATTGATGATTTGAAAGCTATTCTTCGAGGTGATTATGCTTATGAAGAGTTGATGAAAATGGCGGAAGATTTAGTAGCTCAAATGGATATTTTTTATGCGCAATCTAGTCTACCACATCGTCCAGACTTGGAACAAATTAATGATTTGTGTATGGAGTTGGTAGAAATGCAAGGTTGGTAAAATTGAAAATTAGGTGATTGGTTTGTAACCATTTGGCAAATTAGCGCAGAAGTCAACCTGCATCAAAAAACCTCTATAATTGCCAGTACATAGAGGTTTACGAGCTAAACTGCTCATCGTTGGATTGGGCTTGGGTTATGCTGCTTGATGACTAGTGGAGTATTTGCAGTTTACCTATTAATTGAAGTTATTAACTGGCTTTTCGTTGGGAGCTACTGCTGTTTTCGGAATTTCAATAACTGGGTTATTTAAAGCCACCATTAAAGGTGAATCTGTGACTGCTGGCTGTGTATCTGTTGGTATTAATTCTGTTGGTTGTGTTGTGGCAATTTCTAACATTCTGGAATTACTTGGGAATAAACCAGAAACTGCCCCCAGAATACAAGCTGCTACGACTGCGCCACCTAATGTCCAATTCAAGCGGTAACGGCGATTAACACGTGCTAAAACTTGATTAATTGTTGTTTCTGATGACTGAGAAGTTGCTGGAACAGGTATACTCTGCAAACCTTGTCTAAGATTTAATAATCTTTTATACAAGCATTTGATAGACACATCAGTTGACAGCCACTCTTCGACTTGCCTGCGTTCAGTAGCTGTGACTTCGCCATCCAGGTAAGCACTTAATAACTCGAAACAATCGCGCTTCTCCATATTTATAGTACCCGTTGATTCATTTTTGCTTCTCAATGGCAGAAAATATATATTTTCGTTGACAGTCCTTAATATTTCTTAAAATCTGCCATGGAATTGAGGAAACATGATGTAGATTATAGAAATTCTCGGTAAGCGGAAAACTAAGTTCTTTGACAAGTTCAAAAAACCAAAGCTTGCTTCCCTGAGAGTGTCAAGTATCTAAATAGCTTTGCAACTGAGTTTGTAATCTCGATCTAGCTCTAGCTATTCTAGATTTCACCGTTCCCAGAGAAACTCCGGTAATTTCGGCAATTTCCTCATAAGCCATGCCTTCAATTTCTCTCAAAACAATTGTAGTCCGAAAAACCTCCGGTAAATCAGCGATCGCTTCTCGCAACTGCTCATAAAATTCTCTGGTGGTCATTTCCTCATCTGGACTTGGGGTATCACCGGCAATTTCCCAGTCCATTTCCCCGTCATCTAACAATCGCGGAGCATCTAGTGATAGGGGACTAGCTACCCGTTTGCGTTTACGTAATTCATCATAAAACAAGTTGGTGGCAATACGACTTAACCAACCCCGGAACTTAGCAGGTTCTTGTAGTCGGTTAATATTCCTATAGACACGAATCCAAACTTCCTGGGCTAAATCGGCTCTGTCAGACCAATCAGGGGCTAAATGATATAAAACTCGATCAACTTGAGTCTGATAGCGCCGCAACAGTTCTGAAAAGGCAGGACGGTCTGGACGCAATCCGACTTGACAGCGTAAAATGAGATCGTGGTTTGAGAGTTTGTCAACTGGCACCGATGCTGCTGGGTTGGTTGCATCAACTGTTGACCAAGATACACTAATGGATTGACTCATGGATCAGGCTGGCGTTAAATCACTCCTATCTATTAGACTTAATCATAAGTCAAAAGTTCCTCAGTAAGGTGACGGATTTATAATCGGAACACGGAAGTATATAAAGAAAGGAGTTTTCAGCCTTTTATTCATCGTAGAGTAGGTATGGGAAAATAAGACAAAAGAAGACACGGATCAATTCTTTGTTAAATTAGGAATAGCGATCAGATTGAGAACTGTCCACTAAACACTTGACTGGTAGTTATTAATGATCAATGATCAGTCACTTGTAGCCAGATATGTCAGGGATAAATAATAGGCGATGTATAGGCAATGGCAATGGCAAGAAATGAATCTGTAGCGAGTATGGTCATGTTTCTGTGTTTTGGTACAGCAATTTTATCTCTGGCTGTCCACTGGCAAACAATGAGAACAACAGGGCAACTAGATCCGTCTGTATCCACGGAGGTTTATCCACAGGGTTCACCGGTGGAAATTGGGAACAGTGCAATTGCTGCTTCTGTACCTACCTCTCCCCAAAAATCTGCTGAATGGACAACACAGAAATCAAGTCTGGATAGTGTTACAGATCTAGTCAATCAGAGAAAACGGTCAATACCAGTATTAAATAAAACTCAAGTAGTGGTAGATTTAAGCGATCGCCGTGCCTATGTTTTTCGATATAATGAAGTAATAGCTAGTTACCCAATTGCCATTGGCAAAAAAGGCTGGGAAACACCAATCGGCGATTTTAAAATTATCCATAAAGAACACCATCCCATTTGGCGACATCCCATTACAGGTGCTGTCTTTGAGGGAGGTACTGATAGTCCTTTAGGAGATAGATGGATTGGTTTTTGGTCTGATGGCCGAAATGAACTTGGCTTTCATGGTACACCGAATGTTGATTTGGTGGGAGCGGCTGTTTCTCACGGCTGTCTAAGAATGCGTAATTCTGATGTCCGAATGTTGTATAGTCAAGTCAATATAGGTACACAAGTATCAGTTCGTGAATAAAAATATGGTAGAAGTCATCAAATCAGGCTTCGCAGTAAATGTCATTCGATAGCACAGCGTGGCGTTTGACTCGGTGACTCCTAGGCTTCACGAAAAGACTTATTTAGCAAACCCTAATTATTTTTCCTCAAAATTAGATGCGTGAGTCTGGAGTAATGTACTAACTTGAGTTAAAACTTCTGGTCCAATATTCTTGTTCAAGGCTTGACGTTCTGGGAAAAAATTAGGTCTATCTAAATACTTAGATATGGCTTCGCTGACTTGTTGGGATATTAAAGCATCTAGTTCTGTTTTGGCTTTGTCTCGTTGATATTTAGCACCTTCTTCTGTCGTTGCATACAGAGGAGGTAGTCTATTGAGAGCATAGGCGGTTATATCTCCCACATCTAAAGAACTTTCGCTGGTTACTTCAATTTCTGCTACTTTGGCAATTACGTTGGCTAGTACCAACTCTTCCATAACGTTGATAAATTGTTTGCGCGGTACTGCTACTACCTCACCAGTCAACAATGCACCCATGAGGCGATCTAAGGCCATGTACTCTTCGATTGACAATTCTGAAGCGTTATCACAAATATGCCCAACTTCTGCTTCCATTGTCGGAGTCAAGTGACCATCTTCAAGAGCTTGTTGTACTATTTTTTCAATACTCATAAAACATTGGGGTAGTTGTGTAAAAATTATAGGATAAAAGAATGTATTTCTGGATGGAAACATCAAATTTCCAATAGCTAGTACCGCTTTATCGGAATTTAGAATTTAGAATTTAGAATGAATATAGCATAAGCTTTTTGTCAGATTCGGAATGGTTCATTAACTTGCGCTTACGCATTGATGAAAATACTGAATATATATGGCTCTAGAAACCACATTTATCCTAGGGGTGTATTGCAATACGCCCCCACTTAAGTTGACGCTAATGAAGCTCTTGCTTTACCGCTAGGATAAATGTGGTTTCTAGAGCAACATATATTTGATGTTTTTTGTCAATGCGTAAGTCTTATCTATTTAAAAAATACACACTTGAATATTTAAATCATGCTACACTACACAGCGTGATGTATATGCCTAATGGTATTATACTAAACACGGCTTGGAAATGGATTTTTGCAGGATTAGGACAAAAATAGACGCGTAGGGGTTTAGCACTGCTAAACCCCTACAAATCCCTAACGATAGAATCAAATGATTAAGCCATTTTTAGTATAACTAATTGCACTATCATCTTTTTCCTTTGTAGCAATGGTCTACTGGAGTTTTTTAGCGTAGCTTACCAAAAGTATTGGTGTTTTGTTTAAGCTACTTCAATTTTACTACTCATACATAATTAACCAAATCTATGAATCTCTTTCTTAATTCCGCCCTGACACTAACATACAATAAACTGAAAACTGTTTCTGGTACAAACAACTTCTGGCAAGTTTTTGACACTTCCTTTAGTAACCAATACAACCGCAGTGCAACAGAAATTCTGCGGTTACAGTGGCAAAAAGGTGATTTCACTCAACTTCCCCAAATAGAGATTCTGAGTAGCAGCATTCTGGGCAATGCGAATGGTGCTTATGCTACTAGCACAAATAGGATTTACTTATCAGATACCTTCGTTGCCAATGCCACAACTACAGCCCTGAGTGCAGTATTGTTAGAGGAAATTGGGCATTTTGTAGATGCTCATATCAACCAGACAGATAGTTCTGGAGATGAAGGAAAGATTTTTGCCGACTTAGTACAGGGTAAAACTCTAGATGTTGCCACATTACAGCAATTAAAAGCAGAAAATGACCAAGCCACAATTACCCTCAATGGGCAAACTATCCAGGTAGAAAACTCAACTCCTGCAACAGCCTGGACAAAGCTGTTGGGAGGTAGCAGTTATAACCAAGCCTATGCCCTAACCACAGGCAGCGACGGTGCTATTTATGTTAGTGGCTATACTGGTAGCAACCTGGATGGACAGACTAATAATGGTAGTTATGATGCCTTTATCACCAAATACTTACCAGATGGCACCAAGTCCTGGACAAAGCTGTTGGGAGGTAGCAGT
>JANMEE010000260.1:0-22469 GCA_031376645.1 Dolichospermum sp. OTE_75_concoct_329_sub
TACGATAACAAGCTTAAATAACATGGTTGTTCGCGCAGCGTGCCGGAGGCATCAGCAAACTTTACTTAGAAATAAGGACTGGTCAAACCGACCACAAACGTCAATAGTAGGAAATGTTTTCCTACTATTGAATCCAAAATACTACATTATTATTTTGGGATTAGATAGAATGGCAGGGGGCAGACAGGTGTAGGTTTTTAATATTCTCTGTAAAGGCAAGACCAGGAATACAAGGAGAGATAGTAAACAAGGAGGATTTCATCTCCAAAATACTCAATTTATGCTTTGTTTTATTACCAATAATACATTAAATGGTAAATTTAGTGAAAGTCACGGACTGGAGTTATCTATTTGGGAGTATTTTTCTTAATCTTAATCTTAATTATTGATAATTATTGCTATAATAAGTTTTGTTGCAGTTAAGAGAAATCACGTCTAAAGGCAGATGTCCTCACTACAATTTTAACTGTGTTACGTTAGTAGTGAGATTGAATAAATCAAGTATTGTTTTTTGGGAAATTGGGATCTGAATGACGTATTAACATATAGATTCAATTATAGGAAGCAGTTAGTTACAACTTTTACATAATTTCCGTAATCATACTGTTTTTCGTTCAGGTTCTTGTCATATTATATATTCATCAATAAGGTGAATACCCTCATAAGAGAAGAGGCATTACCGTGAAAGTATCTAAAAGTATCAAGAAAAATATTTTTTTAGCAAGTTGGATTTCCTTACATCCAGTAGACGCTACTGAATCTGATATTACTCCGCTGCACTATGTGGCAATCAAGCCTTTTTGGAATTTTTTGCGCCCTTTCCGAAATTGGCTAGATAATGTCCAAGTAAGCGATCGCCAATTAGCTCATCGTCTGTGTAAATACATTCCGGCTCAGTGTCCATTTGAGCGTGATGTCAAAGTATTTGGTAAAACACTGTTTCACATTCCACCAATGTGTAAACTTAATCCTTTATATGAAGAAGTAGTAGGTTTGCGATTTAGAGCGATGTGCTATCTAGCTGATACCTGTGGTGAAGATATTTCTCAGTATTGCTAATTGGTAATAGATAAGAGTAAAAAAATTTTACAACTGACTAATAACTGGGCGCAGGCCCTGCGCCCCTACTGACTAATTCTTTTGAAGTTGCCATTTTTGGATAGCATCCTGGGCATCTTCATAAGCAATCGTTATTTCTGGGACTAATGTAGCGGTGACGATAGCGGCGCTAAAATCTCCTTGAGTGGCACGGATTTTAGCTAAATTTAAAATTTTTTCACTCCATTGATTAATTAGTGTTTGGGCAATTTCAAACCCAGGTTGTCCTTTGGGGATTTTTTTAGCAACTTCAATAGCGCGATTATAGGTGGATGCTTGTTCAGGAATTATCAAAGCTTTAGCTGCATCTAAGAGAGTTTTATTACTTACATATTGCTTGGCTTCTAGTTGCAATTTTTGAATGACTGTTTGTGCCTGTGAATAAAGTGGCTCTTTTGTGGTAATTAACTGAGCAGTTGCTATAGCGGTTTCATATTTTCTTTGTTTAGCTTGTGCCTGTGCTAACTCTAAAATCATTTGACACCAAACCTGAATATTTTCCTGAGATTTGGCGTATAGTGGTGCGTCCGGGGGAATTCTCTGAGTTTTAGCGATCGCAATACTTAAATGACTAGGTTGAGTAGGGACAAGAGACATTTTTTTTAGCTCTAGAATCGCTTGACTACGGTTATTAGAGTTTGTATTTACACTAATTTTGGCATTACTAGGATTTTGAGGAATAGGAAATATTTGGGGAAATTGAAATTTGCTAGTCCTATTAATAGATACTGTTTTTGATAAATTTTTAAACCGAAAACTATCGGGATTACGGAGTAAGAATGTGGCAATTAAACCTACTATCACCATAGTACCGCCGCCCCAAATAATAAATTGCTGCCAAATTGGTGGCTCAGACTGATCTGAAGGATAAGTGCTGGCTGTGGTGAGATTGGGAATAAATCTGCCTCCTGGCTGAGATTCTGGGGAAGTTGCTAAGGTGTGATTGCTTTCCACAACTGACACAGAGACTAGTGGGAGTGCTAAATTTTTCTCGGTTGTGATTGGACTTAAAGTAGTCTTGACTGAGGCATTTTCCGTCCACCAAGCTTTGTCTGTATTGCTCCCGGTGCTATTTTCCTGGGGAGGTAAGGTACGAGTGACAGCAAAACTTTCGGCTGGGAAAATTAGTGCTGCTGAGTTTTCATCTAATGTCAACGTGGGTAAAATAGCTGGCTGGGTCGAGGGAATAACAGTGATAGGGTTTTGGGCTGGCCGCCAGTGGTGTTGGCAAAGTTTAGGAGTAAGATAACTCAGATAAGCGGCTAAATCGGAGAAGTTGTATCCTTTTCCCGAACCCAAAGCTTCTAATAATGCTGCTGTAAAGAAACCGTGACCTAATTCTGTACTTTCATGGGCAAATTCTTCAGGTTGACAAGAAATAATTGCCCCCATTTGCAGTTCTTGGGCTAATTCAATGATTTCTTGGCCTACGGGTGCATCTGCTTGAGTTCCAAAAGCGCGGTTAATATCAAAGATGAGTAAGATATTGAGTCCAGTAACTTGGAGACTCTGCATGAGCGATCGCACTTCTATACCAGTTTCGGGAACTTGATCGGGATTTCCTGCGACTGGCATTAAATAATCTTGTTCTTTGTAGTTAACTCCATAGCCGCTAAAGAATAACCATAAACAGTCTTCTGGCTGCCAAAATGTGGCTGCTAATTCTTCTAGCAACGAGAGAATATTTTCTTTTGTCGGATAGGAAGATTGTTCTCCTATGGGGGGTGAAGTATTTGTCATTAACAGGCATTTTTCGGGTAAAAAACCTGCTTGTGACCCCAAGAAATCTTTGATTGCCTCAGCATCGGCTTGAGCGCAACCCAGAGGTTGAAATAATTGATATTGATTAATGCCGATGGCGATCGCCCAGTAATTTACCATCCCGCTCTTTGTCGGTTGTTGTTTGCCTGAAATTGCTGTTAGCATGAGACGTTAACCACAAAGCTAACTTATGTTTTATAGTTTAGTTAATTTTCATTTATTGCTGAAATTCGTTGTAGTTTATACAACATAAATAATTGTAAAATACTCGCACTCGATTTCCATGCTCGATTACTCAGGAGCTACAAATTTATGTTCAGAGTTTATACAGAACAACCATTTTCAGCGATCCCCTTGGCATTTATTGGCCAAATTAGCAAAAAACTCTGGATTTTTCAGAGTGGAATTTGGCTATTACTAGCAGTTCCTTTATGGTTAACAACGGAAGCGATCGCTCCGCAAATGGTGCAAGCTTACATTGCTAGAGTAGATGTACTGATAGACCGTTTACCAGAGGAAAACTATGAAACAGTGCTGCGAAGGGCAGAAGCTGCCGCTAGAGCCACAACTCAACGAAGTTTTGACCAGGATATTTTGGTAACAGAAGTATCTGTTATTATTTCAGCACAAAATCACGGAGCGATTGCACCAATCTTATCATTAGAAGTCAGTCGTCCTCAATGGAAAGAACGCCCAGATCCCCAAAGTTGGACAACTTATTTCAAAACAGCCCGCTTTTTACTGTTATTTGATCAATAGTTGACCACCACTCCAACAGCAGCTATAACTCCAGTCCCTAATCAGCGATTATTTTGATAACAGTTCAATTGATAGTTCCATAATGTCAATTGATCGCTTAGAATAGGAAGGTTGTCAAGAATTACGATATACCGCTGTCATGGCTGTTCCTAAGAAGAAAACATCAAAATCTAAACGAGATAAACGCCGCGCTACCTGGAGACATAAGGCTGTTGTTGAAGCGCGAAAAGCTATCTCCCTCGGTAAATCCATTTTAAGTGGCCGTTCTAACTTCGTCTATCCGACGACTGAGGAAGAAGAAACCGAAGAATCATAAAAACAGGAGTTCAGAATATAGAAGTCTAGGAGTTCAGAATAAATTGAGATGGGATTTTCAGTATTATGTTAAATTCTGACTCCTGACTCCTGGGCGCAGGGCCTGCGCCCCTACTGGATTCTAAATGCCGATAATTTTTTTCAAAAGCGATAATTTACCCTATTGTGTTAAATTCTGACTCGGTGACTCCTGGGCGCAGGACCTGCGCCTCTACTGGATTCTAAATGCCGATAATTTTTTTCAAAAGCGATAATTTACCCTGATAGGGTGCGTATCGCCAATTTATATCCAAGGGAAATGAGTTTTGCAAGACACTTTTTTCATGGGAAAAGGTGTCAAAACTAGCTTTACCGTGATAGCTACCCATCCCACTATTACCTACACCCCCAAATGGTAAAGAAGAAACAGCAACCTGCATTACGGTGTCATTAATACATATTCCCCCAGATGATGTTTCTTGTAAAATGCGTTTTTGCAGGTTTTTGTTCTGGGAAAATAAATATAAAGCCAGAGGTTTTGGTCTAGAGTTAATTAACGTAATAGCTTCATTGATATCTGTATATTCAATGATCGGTAAAATTGGTCCAAAAATCTCCTCCTGCATAACGGTATCTGTTAAAGAAACATTTCCCAAAAGAGTAGGAGCAATATAAAGTTCTTCCGGGTTAGTTTCTCCACCAATAATAACTTCACCACATTTGAGAAAATTAGCTAATCTGTCAAAATGCTTTTGATGAATAATTCTGGCGTAATCTGGACTTATAGCTGGATTTTCACCATAAAATTCTTTTAAACATTTTTTTAAAGCATTGACTAAATCTGGTTTGATTTTTTGATCTACCAAAAGATAATCAGGAGCTATACAAGTTTGTCCAGCATTAATAAATTTTCCCCAAGTAATGCGTTTAGCGGTATGTTCTAGATTAATGTCTGTATCAATGATACAAGGACTTTTTCCTCCTAATTCTAAAGTAACTGGAGTCAGATGTTTTGCCGCAGCTTCCATAACAATTTTACCAATGGCTGTACCACCAGTAAAAAAGATGTGATCAAATTTTTCTGCTAATAACTGTTGACTAGTTTCTACTGCACCAGGGACGACTGTAATATATTCTGGAGAAAAGTATTTATGAATAAGTTCTGTGATTAAATCAGAAGTATGTGGTGCAAGTTCCGAAGGTTTAATGATGGTACAATTTCCCGAAGCGATCGCCCCAACTAAAGGTGAGATAATTAAATTGAAAGGATAATTCCAAGGACCAATAATTAAGACTACTCCTAAAGGTTCTGGATATATCTTTGCCGAATAGGGAAACAAGTCTAAGGGAACGGCGGCTTTTTGCGGTTTTGTCCAATTATTGATATGTTTGAGGGCATAATCAATTTCTTTAGTAACACCGATTTCTGTAGCGTAAGTTTCAAATTCGGGTTTATGTAAATCTGCTTTTAATGCCTGGATAATTGCTTCCTTATTCTCAATTACTAATTGTTTCAGTATTTTGAGTTGGGCAATCCGAAAGGTAACATCTTTAGTTTTACCAGTTTGAAAAAACTGCCTTTGTTTGGCAATAATCTCGGCGCATTTTAATAATTCGTTGATAATCATTGTTAACCAAATCTTAAAGTCTGTGGTTTAATATTATATATTAACCTCTCATTGACATTCACAAATTATGGATTTGTCCAATTTTAGTACACTACAAAATTTAGAATCAGCCTTTGGTGGGGAATCAATGGCAAATCGCAAATACCTATTTTTTGCAGCGGTAGCACGTAAACTAGGGTTTTCCGATTTAGCGAAACTTTTTAAAGAAACAGCAGATCAAGAAACTGAACACGCTTTTGCCCATTTTGAGTTATTACATCCAGAACTTGTAGTGAAAGATGCAGCAGTTTTGACTGATGAACAAAAACGGGAAATTATCTCTCGTTGTTTATCTTTAGCGATAGAAGGTGAAACCTATGAATACACTACAATGTATCCTGAATTTGCTGCTGCTGCTGCCAATGATCGAGATGATCCCGCAGCCGAAGAATTTCTCAAACAAGCTCAAGAATCTAGTGATCACGCTCACACATTTCGCACCGCAGCCCATCGGTTTGGATTGCTCAAATTCATTGAAAATTATCACGCAGATCGCTACACTGAAGCTTTAGAAGTATTAAATGGTGGAGAGGCAGTCACCAGAGTTGCGGGTGAAGATCCGCAAACTCAAAAATGGGTTTGTAGACAATGCAGTATGATTTATGATCCTGTTACAGGTGATCCTGATTCAGGAATTGCCCCAGGTACAGCATTTGCAGATATTCCTGACGATTGGAGTTGTCCGATTTGCGGTGCAACCAAGAAAACTTTTAAACCCCTTGAGGAGAAAGTTGCTGCTTAATAAAAGTTAATTCAAGTAAATTCCGCATCATCTACGGACGATCCCTCTTCTGACGATAATGTATAGAACATGGAAGAGGGATTGCTGTAGTTAGGACAAATATGTTGCCAAAAATCAGAAAAATATACAGACTGGAAGAATATTCCCAGGAAAACATACTGTATCATTCAGTTGCGCCAATTATGGCTATATTCTTCAGTTTGTTTGCTAACTGGCCATCAGCTTGTTTTTGTTTATTTATCAGTGTATTTATTAGTCTTTTAGTTTTAGATATTGATAATTGTCATGAAGTATTAACAATTAGTTTTAATTCCTCACGTCGTCGCATTACCTTACAACAACGGAATTTATTTTCTCATGGAGTGATTGAATTACCCCTAGATGACATTGAAACTGTACTGATTAAATCCCGTAATTCTGGCTTTAACTTAAAAAATATATTTGGGAAAAATATTCAAATAGAGAATCAGTTTTACTGGATTGTGATAGTTTTAAATTCCGGTAAATCTCTACGCTTGACTTATTATGATACTACCCTATTTAGTTGTAAACAACAAATGATTGATTACATTATATTTCTCAAAGAAAATTAACTAATAATTATATTATTCATAATCATTTTATGGAAGTGACGCATATCACACTAATATATAGTCTGATGATTGTATCTTATAGCAGGGAACAGGGAACAGGGAACAGAAGAGGTTTTGGGACATTTTACTTTTCGTTACATACTTCGGTTTTTTCTGTTCACCTACTTAAATAACAATTATTAAATTTATGAAGTCTAACTTCCAACTTATACGAGTTTTTCAAGATTTATCAAAATTAACAACCGAAGAAAAAGAAGATATTGAAATTATTTATCAATCAGGTGTCCATTTATTAACATTAATTGATGATATTTTAGATATATCTAAAATAGAAGCTGGCAAAATGGAATTAGAACCTCAAAATTTTAACTTTCCTGATTTTCTTAAAGAGATAGTAAAAATTTGTCGTTACTGGGCAATGGAAAAAAATATTAATTTTAGTTATCAAATTGATACAAATATACCTGTTATTATTAATACTGATGAAAAACGCTTAAAGCAGATTTTACTAAATATATTGGGAAATGCTATCAAATTTACAGATAGAGGAGAGGTTGCAAAATTATTGACAATAGATGTTTAAAACCCTTGCATTTTCACTCTTCTATAACCGCGTAAATTTGAGAACTAATTGTCCAACCTTCTTTTCCTTCTTCCTTCTTCCTTCGTGTCCTTCGCTCCTTCGCGGTTCATTAACTCCTGACTCCTGACTCCTGACTCCTGACTCCTGACTCCTGACTCCTGACTCCTATCCTAACTCCTGACTCCTAGTACCCAAAAAAAAGAGAGTGGAAGGAGGCATTACCAAGCGCCTTTCTCTCCCACTCTACCATTTGCTGCTGAAGCGATTAGGAATGTTATTGATACAGACGAGAACCGCTAATTAGGGGGGTAATTTGCAGGTTAACGATAACGTCTATACTTAGCAGGTATTCCTATGCAGCAAATACTAATTCTATTTAATTCTGAGACAACCTCTACAAGAGGAGGAAGTTAATTGATTCAGCTTCTTAACCGCTCTCTTGTTTTCCCTTGTCTTTATATAATTTATCCTGGTTCGTTTCATCATGGTTGCCAATTTGGCATTTATTTTTAAATTTTTTATTTGTTCATGTCTAACAGTTTTTTAACCTATATTTTCCGGGAATAATTAATAGGGGGTCACACCCATCATCCCTAATATAACTTGGCTTCACAGATTTTGAAGGCATTTAATATATGACTACAAAACCGATTTTATAATACTTTGATCATCCAAAATCAAGGTTTTAAGGATGAGGGGTGAAACCCTTCATTGATTTACTAACTGTGTTCTCTATCTAGGATTTAGGCTATCAAGTTAAATTGTTAAACCAATTCCTCCAGTCGCAAAATCAATCACGGTTTGATCAGAAAATTCATGGCTGGCTATGGCTGTCAACATTGCTAAAGGTAAGGTCAGATGATTCGCACCGGCTTGAAGAGACGCGGCTGCTTCTGCTGGTGACTTGATACTAGCTGCTAAAATTTGCACATCACTACCCTTGAGAATGATGGACATATCTCGTACCAAAGCAATACCATCACCTAACAAGCGTTCAGCACGATTCACATAAGCGATCGCAATTTTTGCCCCCGCTTCCTTAGCTACTGCGGCTTGTGTGGCGCTGTAAATGCCTGTGACGGAACAGGTTATTTCTGCGGAAAGTGTGGCTACTACCTCAAATCCTAGTGGTGTGGCGGGTATTTTCAAGATGGTTTGAGAACCAATTATTTGAAAGGCTTTTCTACCTTCAGCTATCATTTTCTCTTTTTCTGAAGCGAGGAGTTGATAATATACCGGACCAGATGTTAAGGAAACTAATGTTTTCAGGGTGGTTTCTGGTGGGGTGTTAGCTTGCGCTAATAGTGTGGGGTTGGTGGTGATACCTTTTACCCAACCCCATTTTTTGACAATTTCGGCTTCTGCGGAAATAGCTGAATCTAAATAAAGTGCCATATTAATCCTGATAAGTTGTTACGAGGATTACTTTACAACACTTTATACAGTAGGAGTCTTTTAATAATTTTTTAATTTTTTAATTTTTAATTCTCTAAAGGTAAATATCGTGTGTTCAGTTACAGTTATGATTTGGTAAATTAAGTAAAAATAGAGATTCATAATTCAATTCTAACTTGGTAATTTCTGAATTATTTCTTGATAACTGAATATGTAGGCTTTTATATATATATTATGTTGCGGTTTTATGAAACCTCGAATTATTGTTTGTGGCTTAGGACGTACCGGATATAAAATTTTTCGCTTACTCAGACAACAAGGGGCTTTAGTAGTAGGTATTCATCACAAACCCGTTTCTGGTGAATCTGCTGCTAATGTCATTGTTGGTGAGTTACAAGCAGCTTCTAGTTTACAAGCAGCGGGAATTGCAGAGGCACATACTTTGGTAATTGCGACTTCTGATGATGCGGTAAATTTATCAATTATGATGCAAGCACGGGTACTTAATCCCCAAATTCGGATTATTAATCGTTTTTATAATACGAATTTAGGTGAACGTCTTGATCAAACTTTATCAAATCATTTAAGTATGAGTGTTGTGGGTTTAGCAGCCCCAGTATTTACCTTTGCTGCTTTAGGAAATAAAGCTATTGGTCAAATTAAATTACTTGAACAAATTTGGCCACTTCAGGAAGAATATATTCACGAAAATCATGCCTGGAAAGGCAGAAAAATTAGCGATTTGTGGGAAGATCCGACACGAATGTTGATTTATTATGTACCAGTACAAGGGACAATGAATGTAGTTTCAGCGGTGTTATCAGAACAACTATTAAGAGTAGGCGATCGCTTAATTATTGGCACTCAACCCCGCATTCGTCCACAACGTAAATCATTAGTGAGAAAACTTTTCAAAGTCTTTGCTAATATTCGGGAGTTTCAGAAACACGCCCAATCAGTTGTGGGGATGGCAATTGTTCTATTCGTAATTATTTTACTATCTACATTTACTTATGTTGCCAGTAAACATAGTATCTCTTTTATTGATGCTTTATATTTCGCTGTCGGGATGATTACCGGGGCTGGTGGTAATGATAAAGTTGTCGAAAATGCACCTGATAGCATTAAATTATTTACCGTTGTGATTATGCTAGTTGGGGCGGCAGTAATTGGGATCTGGTACGCTATGCTGACGGACTTTATCCTGGGTAGTCGCTTAAAACAATTTTTGGATGCTGCGAGAATTCCTCAACATCATCATTATATTGTTTGTGGTTTAAGTGGTATTGGCATTAGAATTGTTCAACAACTGCATCTGAGTGGCCATGAAGTAGTAGTAATTGAAACAGATGCTAATAATAGATATGTGACTACTGCTAGAAGCATGAGTATTCCTGTGATTCTTGCTGATGCCAGTTTTCGCGCTACTTTACAAGCTAGTAATATCAACACCGCTACCGCAGTTTTAGCTGTCACTGGTAATGATGCGACTAATTTGGAAATTGCCCTCAAAGCTAAGGCTTTAGCCCCAAAAATTCCTGTAATTGTCAACTATGCTGATCCCGATTTTGCTAGTATGGCACAACAAGTATTTGACTTTGAAGCTGTATTTAGCCCTGCTGAACTCGCTGCTCCTGCTTTTGCTGCTGCTGCTCTCGGTGGTAGAATTATTGGTAATGGTATTATTGCTGATAATTTATGGGTAGCTTTTGCAACTAAAATTACACCAATCCACCCTTTTTGTGATGAGTGGGTGAAAGATGTGGCTAAGTTTGCGGATTTTGTGCCTTTGTATGTGGAAATCAACCACGAAATTGTCCAAGGCTGGGATTTATTAGAAACTATTCTCACTCCTGGAGATGTTCTCTATTTAACTATGCCCGCTAACCGATTGAATCAGTTATGGAGGGAAGAAGGAAAAGGCATTGGAGTTTAATTAACTTTTATTGCAAGATAGTTCTTCCTTGTCAAGATTTATCTTATCAGATTCGGAGGAGGATGTCAACTACCTTTATTCATAAAATGCGAATTTTTTCTGCTTATAGTTGTAAAAAATATAGACAAATATCTTTTACTTTGAAAGTTTTACCAATACTTTAGAAAACTACAATCCCCTTTATCCCAATACTGCTCGGTTAAGCCTCGAAAAGTCATTATATCGTAGGTTGGGTTGAGGAACGAAACCCAACGGAATCCTCGGTAATGTTGGGTTAAGAGTCGCTCAACCCAACCTACATTTCCTTAGAGGATGTTTTAAAAGTTTTCAAGATATAAATTAACCCCTCTTGTAAACCTCTCCCCTATAAGGAGAGAGGCTTTAAAATCCCCATTCCCTTGTAGGGTAGGGGGGTTAGGTTTTTGGAGATTATTGGTTTTATTTAATACTTTTCAAACACCCTCTTAAGAGAACTACACAAAAAAGATGAACTGCTTGCAGCAGCGCTTCGCTATCCAATTTTGTGGGATGGGCATCTTGCCCGTCCTTATATTATTAGCGGGCTTTTCGGCCCGCACCACAAGAAATTTTGGGATATTTTTTTAATTGGAAGTCTCTAACCGACAAGTATTGCCTACGCTACCACCGTAAAATCTGCCGCAGTCAACGTTGTTGGCATAGTAAATAAATTAGCAAAAGCTGCACCTGTTCCTAAACCCGCAGTAATCCCATTTTGATTGTAGAACAAATTACCACTACCGCCACTATAAACAATAAACGCAGCTTGGGTATCTACCAAACTATCATCACCAACAACCGCAAAATCGCTAGATTGACTAAAACCGTTACCGACACGACTTTTAAGAGCATTAAAAGTCGTTTTACTCAAAACAACTTTGTCCGCTCCTGTAGTAAAATCAAAAAGGATGTCTGAGCCGATATCAGAGATGCGATAAGCTCTTTCACTGCGATAAATAAACTGGTCAATACCAGCATCACCGGTGAGAATATCATTACCTGCACTACCAGTCAAGCTATCAGCACCATCACCACCACGCAGATTATCATCCCCCAATCCTCCAGTTAAGCTATTACTAAGAATATTGCCGGTTAACCTGTCAGCACCATTACCACCAATAATATTTTCAATCACATTATTGGCAGCAAGAGTCAAACTGAGATTAGTAGGAACAACGGTTTGAGTGGTAATTAGTCCTAAATTCAAAGTTGCAGCCGCAGTTGTACCACTAAAATCTATAGTATCAACTCCACCAGTGGTGGTTTCTTGGATAGTATCACTACCCAAAATAGTGGTAGCAGTAAAACGATAGGTATCATTCCCATCACTACCAGCGAGGATATTATTAGCACTGTTACCAGTTAAGACATTGTTATCTGTATTACCTGTTCCATTGATAGCAGTAGTACCAGTGAGTTGGAGATTTTCCACCCCAGCAGGTAATGTGAAGGTTGTACTGCTTTGAATGGTATCAGTAATAGTGACGATAGCATTAGTGTTACTAAGAACAGCACCAACAGGATTAGATAATACCAGATTAAAAGTTTCGTTGGCTTCGTTGAGGTTGTCGTTGAGAATGGGGATAGTCAGAGTTGCGGTTGTGGTATTGGCCGGGATGGTTAAAGTGCCAGTTACAGGAGTAAAATCACTATTAACTTTAGCAGTACCGGCTGTGGTTGTGTAGTTAAGACTAACGTCTTGATTAACAGGACCGTTGAGAGTGAAAGCAATAATCGCGTTGGTTAGTCCTTCCACAACAGTGAGATTATTAACAGTTAAAACCGGAATATCATCATTGTTAATTGTACCAAGTCCTTCTGCATCTGTTATCGTAGCGTTAACAGGAGTAGTTAAGTTAACTTTAAAGGTTTCATTCCCTTCAACTGCGGTATCTCCATTAATGACAATGCTAACAGGTTTACTGGTTTCACCAGGGTTAAAAGTCAGAGTTCCCGTTTGAGTAACGTAGTCAGAACCAGCAGTAGCAGTGACATCAACAGTTTGATAACCGACGGTAACAGTTTGGGCGCTGAGGTTGGCAAGTGTGACATTAAAATTAGCGGTTTTTGTGCCACTGTTGCCTTCTATTAAACTGACATCATTAATGGTAATTGTTGGTTGGGGGTCATTATCGGCAATAATGACAGTAGCAGTTTGAGCCGTGCCTAAATTATAACCTGTACCAGCATTGATGTTAAGAATCACGCTTTCACTATCTTCAAAGATTAAATCATCGCTAGGAGTGATGGTGACGGTGGTAGTATTGTTATTGGCGGCAAATTTGGCTATTCCTGTAAGTGAGGTGTAGTCAAGTCCGTTAGTTGCTGTTCCGGTTAAACTGTAATTAACGTCCAGAGAATTATTGATAATGCCTTGACGAGTCAAGGTAAAGACTCCAATATTGGGAGTTACAGTATTTAGGGTTTCTCCGGCTGTGGCATCTGTAGCTGTCACCGTTACCACAGTATCATCATTAATAATCGTGCCAATCCCTTCTCCATCTACTATGGTAGCGTTAACAGGAGTATTCAAGTTAACTTTAAAGGTTTCATCGCTTTCAAATGCGGTATCTCCATTAATCACCACGCTGGCGGTTTTGCTGGTTTCACCGGGATTAAATGTGATTGTACCTGTTTGAGCAAGATAATCAGCACCAGCAGTACTAGATATATCACTAGTTTGATAAGCGACTGTAATAGTTTGGGCACTGGGGTTGGAAAGTGCAACAGCAAAGTTAGCGGTTGTTGTACCACTGTTGCCTTCGGTTAAGGTAACATCATTGATAGTGATGCGAGGTTGCAAGTCATTATCAGCAATGGTAATGGTGCTATTATTGCCAGTTCCCACTGTATAACCTGTACCAGTTAATAGGTTCAGGGTTGCGGTTTCGTTACCTTCAAAAATTACATCTTCAAGGGGATTGACAAAAATTAGGGCTGTGCTATTCCCTGCCGCAAAGGTAGCTATACCATTCAGGAAAGCATAATCTGTAGCGTTGGTTGCGGTTCCTGATAGATTGTAGTTAATGTTGAGAGATTTAGTTGTGCTACCTGTGCGGTTGAGTTGGAAAATTCCGGGAAAACCTGACTCGCTGGCTTGGGTATAAATAGGAATAACGGTTACACTTGGTAAATCATCGTTTCTAATAATGCCGATACCTTCATTTTTGACTAAGGTGGCGTTAACAGCATTAGTCAAGAGAACTGTAAAGGCTTCGTTAATTTCACCGACTGTATCACCATTAATGGTAATGGGTAGGGTTTGGGTTGTTTGTCCAGGGGTGAAAGTAATTGTTCCGGTTTTGGCTACGTAGTCATTATTAGCAGTTGTGGCATCATCATCAACGGTTTGGTAATTAACGCTGATGGTTTGACTGCTGGGGTTAGAAAGGCTGAGAATAAAGTTAGCATTTTTTGTCCCACTATTGCCTTCTGTGATGGTGACATCATTAATGGAGAGTTGAGGAATAGCGTCGTTATCGGCAATGGTGACAGTGGCAGTTTTCGCAGTTCCAACATTATAACCGTTTCCATAGGTAAGGGTGAGATTTACAGTTTCGTCACCTTCAAATATGAAGTCGTCGGTAGGTGTGACGGTGATAGTGGTGGTGGTGCTTCCCGGTGCAAAGGTAGCTGTGCCGGTTAATTGCAGATAGTCTATATCGTTGGCTGCTGTGCCAGTGATGGTATAGTTTACGGTAGGATTGACATCGCTGGCTGTGCGAGTGAGGGTAAAAACGCCTGGGTTGGGAGTACCTGTTATCAGTGTTTCTCCAGCGTTTGCATCTGTGGCAGCAACGGTGATGGTGGGTAGGGTTTTGGGTGGTAGCAGTGTGGCTTGATAAATTGCCAACCCAGGATCATCTGAAACGGCGTTGTGTGCGCTAGTATACCATACTATCTTGTCACCAGAGATTTGGGGATAATTATCTTCATAGTCGTTATCAGTTAGTTTGAAGATATCTGTACCGTTGTAATAGAAAACTTCTCTATCCCCTGGTGACAGATATGTAGCGTTCTGTCTACCAGTCCAAACGATATTATTGCCAGAAATTTGAGACCATCCATAGTAATATCCATCATATGTAGTTAATAGGGAGGTAGTACCGTTTTTATATAAGTAAATACCTATATTATAGTAACTGGCACCATTCCAAACCACATTGCTACCAGAAATTTGGGGATTCTCCTCGTTGTAGCTGTTGTTAGTGAGTTGAATGTTACTTATACCGTTATAAAAGTAAATTTCATTATCCGTACCATCAAATCCAGTCCAAACTGCATTATTACCAGAAATTTGGGGATTCTCCTCGTTGTAGCTATTATTAGTGAGTTGAATGGTACTTATACCGTTATAAAAGTAAATTTCACTATCCGTACCATCAAATCCAGTCCAAACTACATTGTTACCAGAAATTTGGGGAGAATAATCGCTGTAGCTGTTATTAGTGAGTTGAATGGTACTTATACCGTTATAAAAGTAAATTTCATTATCCGTACCATCAGATCCAGTCCAAACCACATTGCTACCAGAGATTTGAGGAGAATCATCGTCATAGTTGTTGTTGGTTAATTGAATGGTACTTGTACCGTTGTAAAGAAAAATCTCCTTGTTGAAATTTGTGTAATAGCTCTGCCAAACCACATTGTTACCAGAAATTTGGGGAGAACCATCGGTATAACTGTTATTAGTTAATTGAATGGTACTTGTACCGTTGTAAAGGTAAATCTCATAGTCTCTACCATCGTAGCTCCGCCAAACCACATTATTACCAGAGATTTGAGGAGCATAATCAATACCACCATAGTTATTAATATCAGCCAGTTTATTTACTACAAGTTCATTATCTGCAATCGTCAGAGTAGCGGTACTATTCGTACCAACTGTATAAATAGTTCCAGTTTGCAAATAGAGATCAACGCTTTCTGCAAATTCATATAAATTATCATCAAGAGGATTAACTATCACAGTTGCAATTGCACTTCCCGCAGCAAAAGTCACTGTTCCCGACGACAAATTACTATAATCTGTACCAGAGTTAGCTGTACCACCCAAATAATAGGCAACAGTCAGAGAACTACTAAAATCACCAGTACGGGTGAGAGTAAAAACCCCAGGTGTACTATTTTCAATAGCATTTGTAGGAGTAGTTCCCACAGAAATCACAGGTAGATTTTGTTCTATTTCTACCGCTTGTCCTGCTAAAGTAACTACAACCTTGTCATTCTCAGTTTGCAAACGAGTGATATCCGACAGACTCAAAGTTTTTCCTGTCACCACCGCAGCAAAATATTCACCTTCATCTCCGGCTGTGTCTTGCTGATTCAGGATACTATCAAGATAATGCCCGTATTCTTCTAGAAAAACTTCTGTAATAGCGTTTAAATTACGACCTTTGATTAATTCGTCCGATAAATATATAGTATTCGTAGCCGCAGCAAAAGCACCTCTAGCGTTGTTTATTTGACTAGCAGCGATAATTTCTAAATTTGGTAATGTGCCAAAATTTCCTGCTAACCAAGCCTGTTTTAGTTCAGTGCTTTCTATCTCAACGCCAAATACTTGTTTGAGGGAAGCGTCAAAATCATCACTACGGGCAAATTTTCGCAGTTTAGCAAGTGCAGATTTAAGGATAGGTTGCCAAGTAGCGTTAAGCATGACGGTAGATGCGTGATAGGTTCTTAACATCCTATACTGATATCTACTAATTTGGCAATAAGCTCATTTGTCTGATAGCGCAGCGTGGCGTAGCCATATCAGGATATCCAAGATTTGAGGATTTTCAGGATGGAATCTTGCTTGAACCTTGTTTCCTGTTACAATTCATGGTTGGCAGAAATTTTTTAAATTTTGAATTTTTATCTGCTTTTAAATTCGCAAATAAAAAAATAGCGTGTCAATTCAAGAACATAAAATTACGGTAGATTCTTTAGAATGGTTTTATCGGGAAGCTGAACCGATTGGGAGAACTGATTTAATACCTGTGTTATGCTTACACGGATTAGTTTGTCAAAGTTATAGTTGGAGAAATGTTATTCCCAGTTTAGCAGCACAGGGAAATAGAGCGATCGCGCCTGACTGGATTGGTTACGGATTTTCCAGTAAACCAGAAAAACAGGATTTTGCTTATACTCCCGACGCATTTATTACAGCTTTGGAAGGATTTGTTAAAGCCTTAGAATTAGAAAGATTTTCCTTAGTTGTCCAAGGCTTTTTAGGTTCAGTTGGATTACAATACGCCTTACGTCATCCTGAACAGGTTGCTAATATAGCGATTTTAAATACGCCTATTTCCACAACAGCCAAAGTACCTTGGAAAATCAAACAAATGGGTTTACCTTTAGCTGGAGATATCATTACCCAAGATCCTTTATTAGTTGATAGAACCTTGGAAGGGGGTAGTCGTTACCGCATTGAAGATGAAGATTTAGATATTTATAGAAAACCATTTTTGAAAAGTTCTGCTTCTGGAAGAAGTCTATTAGCAACAATTCGCAATTTTCAACTAGAAAAAGCGATGATAGAAATAGAAAATGGCTTTAAAGGATGGCAAGAACCTATTTTAGCACAATGGGGAATGATTGATCCTTGGTTATCTGTAGATATGGCGGAAAGTTTGGTAAAATCTGTAGCTAATGGTGAATTAATCAAACTTAATAATGTGGGACATTATCCCCAAGAACATTATCATGAAGTGATTTTACAAGATTTACTGCCTTTTGTCCGGCGTTCTCAATCGAATTAGTTATAAACCTGTGTTTCTTGTTCTCTGCTATCCCTCTTTTTTTGTATTTCTGAGAAGAAGGATAGTAAAGTCACATGATATATTACTTTATAGCAATTCCTATTCAAGTGAGGTAAAAGAAGTAATAATTAAACGCAGATAAACGCAGATAAACGCAGATGTTTTTGTACTTCTTTAGACGAGGAAATACTATATCAGTTTTTGATCTGCACATTCAAAATCTTTTCTACCTATTTAAAATAATGATTGAACAATATACAAATCAACAACATACTATTTTTCATGGTGATGCTATTAGCATTTTGTCAAATCATATTGCTTCAGAATCAGTAGATTTAATTTTTATCGATCCTCCCTATAATATAGGTAAGAAATTTGGTAATTTCCATGATAAATGGGAATCAGAGGAAGAATATATTAATTGGTCATATCAATGGCTTGATGAATGTATTCGCATTCTTAAACAAAATGGTACAATTTATGTGATGACAAGTACCCAAGCAATTCCTTATTTTGATATTTACTTAAGAAAAAAATTAACTATTCTCAGTCGCATAATATGGCATTATGATAGTTCTGGAGTTCAAGCCACAAAATACTTTGGTTCAATGTATGAACCTATTCTTCATTGTGTGAAAGATAAAAACAATTATATTTTTAATGCAGATGATATTAAAGTTGAAGCCAAAACAGGTTCACAACGTAAATTAATTGATTACAGAAAATCAGTTCCAACTCCCTATAATACAGAAAAAGTACCTGGTAATGTTTGGTATTTTCCTCGCGTGAGATATCGCATGGAAGAATACGAAAACCATCCTTCACAAAAACCAGAGTCATTACTAGAAAGAATCATTTTAGCAAGTAGTCATGAAGAAAGTTTAATACTTGACCCTTTTGCTGGAACTTTTACAACTGCTGCTGTAGCTAAACGATTAGGTAGGAAATCTATCAGTATTGAATTACAAGAAGAATATCTAAAAATTGGCTTGAGAAGAGTTTTAGAGTGGACAGAATATCAAGGAAAAAAACTTTTACCAGAACAGAAAAACCATAATATCAAAAATAAAAATGGTAAAAAAGTAGATTTAGATTTTATCCAAGGGAGTATCTTTGATGAAAATACTACAGCATGATTTCACGAAAACAATAATTAATATTCTTAATAACTATTTTCCTGGATATGGAAATATTATTGTAAGTATACTGCAAACGGTTTATAATTTAACCAAATATGGAACCCCTCTCCAAACCTCTCCCCGCAACGGGGAGAGGCTTTGAGCCTGTTCGTTGTATTATAAAAAAAGTCTACTGAAGTGGACTAAGATAACTCCACAAAAAAAATGATCCAATTGTATCTTGCCCGTCCTTGTATTATTAGCGGGCAAGATGCCCGCACTACAAGAAGTTTTGGGATATTTTTTAAATTGGAAGTCTCTAAAGATTTTTTATATTTAGTTATCTTTAGATAACTTTAGCTATTAGACTGGGAATTCATTCCCAGGCGGTCCATGATTTTACGTTAAGTTGACACATATCAGTACTGCTAAACCCCTACAAATCTAGGTTTTTCGTGATTTTATAAAAGTCTATGTCCGAACCGTTTTGAGTATACACTTCTTAACCCACCCACATCCTTGCTGTGAAATCACCTTAACCTGATAATGAAAGTAGATGCAATAATTTGTAAATTGATTAAAGTAGGTTAGAATTTATGGCGTATTCGTGGTTTAAAGCATTTCACATTATTGGCTTTGTGGTTTGGTTTGCGGGGTTATTTTACCTTGTCCGTCTGTTTATCTACCACGTTGAAGCTAACCAAGAACCAGAACCAGCAAAAACGATACTGAAAAATCAGTATCAAATCATGGAAAAGCGTCTTTACGATATTATTACCACTCCAGGTATGTTCGTAACCGTCGCAATGGCTATTGGTATCTTATCTACCAACATGGAATTGTTAAAAGAACCCTGGTTACATTTTAAATTAGGGTTTGTAGCTGTTTTAATTGGCTATCATTATTACTGCGGTAGATTAATAAAGCAGTTAGCAGCGGATGAATGTAAATGGAGTGGTCAAAGTTTACGCGCTTTAAATGAAGCCCCAACACTTCTATTAGTTGTAATTGTCATGTTGGCTATCTTCAAGAATAACTTACCAACTGACCTCACCGCTTGGTTAATTTTTGGTTTAGTGATTTTTATGGCTGTGAGTATTCAACTTTACGCCAAAATCCGCAGACGCAACAAAGAAAAGCTGACAGCAGAATTAAATCAAATTCCCCAAGCGTAATCATAAGACCTCGCGGTAAGTGGGAAACTCAGCGTCTTTAGACCTGAGAGGGAAACGGCACGAGGGATTTTAATCCCTGTGGTATGTTAGAATTAAATTGTGAGTAAGAACAAAAAACATCTACGTGTTGAAGCATCCTAGTACGGAGAAATTCCGGCTCATAAGAAACAACGGTTAGGTTCGAGTCCTAACGGCAGTATTGACTTGAAAGAGCAAGTAATGGCAGGTTGTGGAGCGTACCGCGTCTTGGCTTAGTGATGGATTCACAAAAACACTGAAAACAATAAAAGTAAGCGCAATTTCGACACCTTGATTGGCAGTTGTTTTGAGCGTTTAGGCGGCGTTTGACGGTCGCAGCGAGATTGGATTGGGCTAAACCCTTAATCTAATTCTGTCAGTAGAATCTCAGTGGCTGTCTTCCCTGAGAGTGTCAAGTATTTCTTCCTTTGCGTCTTTGCGCGAAACAAAAATAATGATCCGGTTATCGAACACTTCCAGCTTCACAATCCCGTAACCATAGTTTAACACCTTGAGCGATCGCACCATTACTACTATCTCTAGGTGGGGCAATAGGTGGTTTAACTGGATAGGCGCTAGTTTGGGTAAACATCATTACCACAGTCCAGCCTATATTAGTTTTTGTCAAAAATAGCCTGTGGAATTCTTGCAATTCTACAGCTTTTTTATGAATATATTTTCTTTCTAAGGTAGTAAAAAAAACTTGTTTTACTCCTTCTGCATTATATTTATCTCCATCATCAATACCGGGATTTAATGGTAAAGATTGAAACTCTGGTTTACCCGCAGCTAATATATAGGAAAAAGTATCAACACTCCGTTTTAGACGACGCGCACGTTGAATAGAACGGTTAGCATAGCTAGGTAAATCTAACATTAATTGAGTTGTTAATGTTTCTAAGCTTTGCTCAGAACAAAAATTAGTAATCTCTGGATTTACAGGTTTGGGAGTCAGATTTTTTGCATAAGCAGCATAGTGAAATCCAGGAGAGATAAATAGCCAGAAGTTACAGGCTATCAAATATAAGAGCCAAACAGCAGGAGAGAAATTTACTTTCTTCTTCCTGCTTCTTTTTTCCTCTTGAATTCCTAAACTACAGTCAGGGTTTAGCATTGCTCATTTTTACAAAAGAAGGGAACAGGGAAGAGGGAACAGGGAACTCTTAACTGGGAACAGATAAGAAACACTCATTTGCACCAGTTTAGAGCTTCAGTCAAAAAAAAGATGTTTTTACAAGATGCGTAGCCCGAAAAAAACAGTGTCATTATTTCAATCTAATGTTTTTAAACATGAGTTTTTCCTTTTCAGGTGTGCCTATTCCCTGTTCCCTCTGAAAATTGGTGTTTAACTAACATAAACGTAAAACCGATTTGATTTGAATAATTTATTTACTCCTTATTAACTTACCTCCAACAAACGCAAAAAAATAGTATTAAGGGGGTTGACAATTGATTTTGAATTTGTTATCATGGAGTTGACGAGGAAGAACTATCTTGATAATTAATTTTAGGTAATCAACAGAGAAGAGTCTTTAGTACAGGGAATAAATTCCCTGTCTCAGAGCTAAAGTCCGTTAAAAGCGAATAGTTGTAGTCTATTTCATGCAACTATTTCTAACTCCTGAACAATTTGATTCCAAGCTAACTCAGGTTCAGCCACAGCGGTAATAGGACGACCAATAACTAAATAATCTGCACCCGCTGTAATAGCTTGGGAAGGAGTAAGCGATCGCTTTTGATCTCCTTTTTCAGCCCACGTCGGCCGCACTCCTGGACAAACCAGTACAAAGTCATTTTCACAACTTACTCTTAATTGTCGCACTTCTTGGGGAGAACAAATAGCCCCATTTAAACCAGAGTTTTGAGCTAAAAGTGCCATTTCTAAGGCAAATTCTGGCAATTCTAAGGGAATTTTTAAATCAAATGCCAATTGTCGTGGGGAAATACTGGTTAACAACGTAATAGCGATTAATTTTGGTGGTTTTGTTCCAACTTTTTCCGCTCCAACTTGTACTGCCTCAGCAGCAGCCTTGAGAGCATCAGTACCACAAGTTGCGTGAATTGTCAATAAATCTACTCCATAACCAGCAGCAGCGCGACAAGCACCAGCGACGGTGTTGGGGATATCATGAAACTTTAAATCAAGGAAAATTCGTTTTTGGCGAGATTTGAGGATTTCCAGAATCAAGGGACCTGTGCTAGTAAACAACTCCAAACCAACTTTCCAAAAAGTAACTTGGGGAAGTTTATTAATTAGAGCGATCGGACTCTCTAAATTTGGTACATCTAAAGGGACAATAATTTTTTCAGAAATCATGATTAAAAAGGAGATTGAGGAGTAAGGATATCAATAAATGTTCAAAAAAGATATTAAACATAGTCGGTTTTAACCGACTTTAGCTATTAGACAGGGAATTTATTCCCTGGCTTTAGGCTCAATATCAATCAGAGCGATCGGACTCTCTAAATTTGGTACATCTAAAGGGACAATAATTTTTTCAGAAATCATGATTAAAAAGGAGATTGAGGAGTAAGGATATCAATAAATGTTCAAAAAAGATATTAA
>JANMEE010000264.1:0-12757 GCA_031376645.1 Dolichospermum sp. OTE_75_concoct_329_sub
TGAACCTACGGGAATGAATTACTCCAAATTTTGGGTAGAACATTTAAGCCGCGCCGGGGTTGAGGTAAGATTTGTTGGACATAAGCAGCTGAGGAACTACCGAGAAAATCACCTTGGTTTACCAGATAAAGATGATGACGCAGATGCTCTAGCTATTGCCTGTTATGGGTTTGACTATGGAAATGATTTGAGTCGGTTTGTCCAGGTGCGCGATCGCCTAATTTCCAGAATGAGAGAATTAGTTTTGCGACTTAATCACCTTTCCAGGATTCAATCACCAATTATAAACCGGGCCCGTCAGGATTTGGCTTGGCAGTTTCCAGAAATTGCACTTGTCATTTCAGTTCGTGGTGTTTCTGGAAAAGTACCCCTGATGTGGGGATGGTTAGCTGGCGAGCGCTCTTCAAAAAGATATGACCGGCTCTACTCCCAAACCGCTGGCATCGGGTTAACTGACTCTGTGAAATTTCACGCCCAAAGAATTTGTAGTTTGCAACTAGAAGAACAATTAATTGAAGATGAATTGGATACACTGCTTACTGATGAAAGGTTTAGCACTTACCGTGAAGTCTTCCAGAAATTTAACTTTGGCGATCGCTTACAAGCCATAATTTTATCCCAAATTTACCCATTAGAAAATTACTTGGGTGAGGATGGTAAACCAATTATCAAGATTCGGAAGGGTAGAAAATCTGGTAAACCTACCAAGCGTCATTTATCACTGAGGAAATTTCAAAAAGCCTTGGGAGTTGCACCGTCCCAAGAGTCAAGTGGTGATATTGCTAAGTCAAAAGTTTCTGGTGGTTCAGCACTTTGTCGTCGGGCATTGTGGCAATGGGTATTTAGTGCGGTTGAACCTGTCAAGCGCCGCACTAATCCCATCACTGTTGAATTGGGTGTGTTCCTCGATGATGAAAAATCAGCCGGAAAACCTGTCAAGCTTGTGAGAATGCGCGTGGCTGTAAAAGCTGTTAAACTTCTATTCAAAGGGCTAGTTTTATCCAGAAAACTTTTAGAATGAATATGGACAAAGCGCGAGGTTTCGAGTTGTTGTTTGTAAGATTATCACTCGACTACATCAGCCCTATTTTTGTCATATTTTTTTTGCGGGCGAAGGTATTTTTTAATGTAAGGAATAGTATCATAAATAGAAGGTTAGAACTTACACAAGAAATTCTGGTGTATCTAAACTAATTTCTGATAAATGTCTGGCATCTACTGTGTAAGTGCTGATATATATAAACCATACTTTAAATTAATTTCACTGATACTTGCGCCCTAAGCTTCGAGTCTGAATATATAACAGTTATGAATCAACTCACACTCCTCTTCCAGCAAGAAGGAAATACCGAAACATTAATTCCAGTAAATAAAGATGTATTTATTATCGGACGGTTGCCAGAATGTGACATAGTATTGCCTTTTGGCGGCATTTCCCGCAATCATGCGCGAATT
Source organism: Dolichospermum sp. OTE_75_concoct_329_sub (assembly GCA_031376645.1). Taxonomy (GTDB): domain Bacteria; phylum Cyanobacteriota; class Cyanobacteriia; order Cyanobacteriales; family Nostocaceae; genus Dolichospermum. Next base: position 1,456 of record JANMEE010000264.1, read on the forward strand.
GTCAAAAAGTCTGAGAGATTGTGGACTATTCAGGATATAGGTAGTAAAAATGGTACGCAAGTTAATCAGTATCTGATTACTGGCATCCAAGAATTATTTAATAACGATGTGATTTCTTTGGGCAATATTAAACTAGTAGTCAAATTAAAAAATACAGATACAAATGGAACTACTAATAGGTTTTTAAGAAAGGTAAATAATCAGCCACAAAAAATAATTTTTCGTGATGTTGAGCAACTACAGCAGCAATGGATAGGTGCTAATACTATTAATAGTAAGAACAATAATAAAGATGAAACTATTGCTCGTCTTAAAGATTTGGTAGAAATAGCTAAAAATCTTTGTGCGGCTGCATCTATTGAAGAAATTTTCTCCCAAGTACAACAAGTAGTTTTTCGTTATCTTGATAGTATTGACAGATTAGCATTATTAGTTAAAATCCATGATTCTGGTAGTTTGGAATTAATAAACTCTGCAACTAGAAATTCTTTTGAGCAGGAAAATCTAGCAACGGATGGTAGTTGGATTAGTCGAAGTATTTGTCAAAAAGTATTTGCGGAAAAAATTGCTATTCAAAGTGCTGATACTCAATCTGATCATCGTTTTGCTGGTGAGAACAGTATTTTATTTAAAGGTATTCGTAGTGCTATGGCAGTCCCATTATGGGATGAACATAAAGTAATTGGAGTTCTCTATGCTGATGCTAGTCTTTCTTCATCTCATTGGGAAAAAGAAGGTGAAGAGGAATTGAGCTTTTTTTCAGCTTTAGCAAATATTGTAGCCTCTAGTGTGCAACGTTCGTTATTAGTAGAAAAACTGAGAAATGAAGAAGTAATTCGTCATCGCTTAGAAAGATACCATTCTCCCGCAGTTGTCCAACAATTGATAGCTGTCGGTGGTTCACCAGATGGACGTTTAGCTCCAACAGAAAATGAAATTAGTATTGTATTTGCAGATTTGGTAGGTTTTACGGCAATTTCGGAAAAACTAACTCCCACAGAGATTGCTCAATTATTGAATAAGTTATTTGAGGAAATGTTGAAAGAAGTATTTTTATATAGTGGCACTTTAGATAAATATATTGGCGACTGTATTATGGCATTTTTTGGCGCTCCTGACCCAGATCCAGGTCATGCAGATCGGGCAGTTGCATCTGCAAAGGGAATGTTAACTCGATTACAACATCTGAATGCCAATAATTTTTGGCAAGAACCTTTACAATTACGCATTGCTATTAACAGTGGTAAAGCTATTGTTGGTGATGTTGGTAGTTCTCAACGGGTGGATTATACTGCTTTGGGGACAACAATTAATTTAGCAGCAAGAATGGAAACAATTTGTTCTCCGGGTGAATGTGTTATTAGTGAAGTTACTTACAATATGCTGTCAGAAAAATCTGATTTTTCTGACATAGGAAACTATCGTTTCAAAGGCATTGATCGTTCAATTAAGCTGTATCAAACTAAAATGTGTACATCATAAAGTTGAAAGGTTGATCTTCAGAAGTTGTTTGGGATGCGATCGCTTCTTTGATAATATGTGCATTATTTACTCCCGTGACATTTACTATTGGTCATTCCAATCATGCAATTGAAACATTTATCGAACTGTTACTTCAACATCAAGTAACAGCCTTAGCTGACGTGCGTTCTAGTCCCTACAGTCGCCGATTTCCTCAATTTAATCAAACAGCTTTAAAAGCAGAACTCAAAAACGTAAATATCGCTTATGTTCCCCTGGGTGATACAGCACTTCCTTTGTGTTATGAGGTACAAGAACCCCACCCCCAACCCCCTCCCCGCAAGCGATGAGGGGGCTAAGATGTACCTCATAAGAGCGGAAACCGCTGTAATTTAGGTAACAATACTGTTCTGTTAGGAAAATTCGTGAACCGAAAACCTTTGTAGAGACGTTCCATGGGTAAGGATTCTCGAACCTACACTCCTTAATCTAAAATTATTGCATTTTAACCAATCAGCTTGGGATAATTTTTTCAGCATTAGAATTTCATTTTAGTTATAAAAATAGAAACAAGGTGATCAAAAAAGCACTGAGAAAAAGAGCTACTAAAATAGCATATTCAACTCTGCGGCTAAAAAATCCTACAGCAGTAATCAAAGCTATTACGAGGATGATCATGCCAATGTACTGCTCTTTTTCTAACCCATGAGCAATTAGTGAATCTCTATCTGATGATGGATTTTCTTGAATTATATTGACAGGAGATTCCGATCCAGACAAATCTTGTATAAATAAATTCATAAATAAATTTACTTCTATATCAAAATACTCAAGTATATTAATTATTTTTAATTTTTAACTGCCATTGAAATCATTATCTCTAAAAATTACCTTAAAAAACACTATCTTAGGAATGATTTATTTTTAATTAAATCTATATTTGTGCTGTTAATTACGACATCAATTATTTTTCAGATATAAAATGTGTTTCTAAGCAATTCGTAGGCAAATATATTTTTTATGATTGTGTAGCTACCGTTTCAAAAGTAACTCTCAAAAGTATTTTTTACCATTTTAGGTATTGATAATGACTTACAACTCAGAGGAAATGCAACAGATTCTCGAAGTAGCTTTTAGACAAAAGCAAAAGGGAGAATATACAAGAGAACAAATTATAGAAATAGCCTCAGAATTAGGTGTTTCTTCAGAATCGCTACAAGCGGCAGAACAAGAATGGTTAAAAAATAATGTAGAAGTAAAAAAAGAGCAAATGTCTAATAGTCAACAACAGAAAGGATTCAAATCACACCTATTTGCTTTTATGGCAATTAATGGTTTTTTGGTACTATTAAATCTGGTAGTAAGCCCTGGATACTTCTGGGCAATTTTCCCAATGTTAGGATGGGGATTAGGTTTATTATTGCATGGGATTAAAGTTTATACAAGTAATTCCTAAATGAGTGATAAACGATAAGATACCTAACTTATTACCCCAATTAATTATTGATTGTAGGGTGGGCATTGCCCACCAAAACATACCTGTATATTTAAAAAATCAAATATTATTTCTCTAAATCACTTTTGATTTTTAATCAATTTATTAGACTTTAATGGCAAAAATAACAAAGATAAGTAATCATTACTTTTGACTAATTCCCAAATCAACAAAGGAATTATAGAACTAAAAACAAAAATCAAAAATTTTATTAAAGAATTGGGAGGGTAGTATAAGTTTAAAAAAGTATATGCTTGGTTTATAAAAACATAATGAAACATTAAAATAAATAGACTACCAGTACCAATATATCCAAATATTTGTCCAATAATTTTATATCTAGATATCAAACTTGAAATACATAAAACTATATATATTCCCAAAATTGCTTCTAGGGTTGATATGATTAAATCATCGTATCTTCTGAAATTCAAATCAATTGTATAGTTAAAATGATATTGACAAAAACTAAATATAAACAAACTGATTAGGAAATATTTTGCTTGAAATTTTAAAGCAAAAACATCTTGCTTGAGTAAAAATCCTAATAAAAAGAAAAAACCACTAATAAAGACAATATCAAGACTAAATGGAAGACCTGGTAATAAAAAATTCTGACCAGATGATTCTAATGTGAATTTACCAATGTTGATAGGTACTTTCCACAAAACATCCCGGATCAAAAAACCTATTACAAGTAATAATAACAGCAGCAAAAATTGGAAAATTCTCTTGATATCACTTAATTTAGTAATTTTTATAAATAACCATGAAAAAATTGAAACAGCCCAAAGATGAGTAAGAAACCATAAGGGAGTCCATACAATAGGAATTGTAGAACTACTACTATAAATGATCCCAATTAAATAATTGATGATTACATCATTTTTAAAGATAAAATATCCGATTATCAAGGTTGTTAAATATGGCTTAAAAATTGAGTCAAATTTAGTCAAAATTAGTTTTTTAAATTTGCCATCAGCATTAAAAAATAAGCCTGATAAAAACAAAAATAATGGCATATGAAAGGAAAATATTATATTGACTAACCTGCCTTTTATATTGGTATCATTGTTATGACCAAATACAACTAATAATATGCCTATACCTTTTGCTATATCTATATGCTGTAGTCTATTATTCATAATTGCCCTGGAAAATGAAATTTTGCTATTTGTTAAATTATTAAATAAGTCAAATATTGAAAAAATTAAGGGTAGTTTCTGGAAACCACCCTTAATTCTCCCTCATATTTAAGATTTACTAGAGCGCCCTTTTGGGCTTGATAATAATTACTCAACTATATTAACTATCTCGGAACTAGCTAATGTTGGTGCGGTAAAAATTTGAGAATACAAGTTTGTAGGTTGTTGACGAGCAACAACTGGTAAGACTTGACGCGCATGAGCAGCAATTTCTACTGTTTTCACATCATAGGTTTGTGTAATCATCTTAGGATAAAAACCAATACCGATGATAGGAAGTAACAAGCAAGCGGTGATAAACAATTCACGGGGCTTAATATCAAGAACTACAGGATCTAAGTGTAAGTTTTCACTTTGCTCACCGTAGAACACTTGACGCAACATGGAAAGTAAATAAATTGGGGTGAGAATTACACCAACGGCTGACAGGAAGATGATCACAATTTTGAAGCTGGAACTGTAAACATCGCTGGTAGCAAGACCTAAGAATACCATTAACTCACCGACGAAGCCACTCATACCGGGTAAAGCTAGAGAAGCCATGGAAGCGATAGTAAATAAAGCAAAAGTTCTCGGCATTACTTTAGCTATACCGCCCATTTTATGCATTATCAAGGTGTGAGTACGTTCGTAAGTTACACCTGATAGGAAGAATAAACTAGCAGCAATTAAACCATGAGAAACCATTTGTAAAACAGCACCGCTGATACCGATTTCTGTATAAGATGCAATACCAATTAACACAAACCCCATGTGGGCAATTGAAGAGTACGCTAAACGGCGTTTGAGGTTGGTTTGGGCAAAGGCGCAACAAGCCCCGTAAACAATATTAACTACACCTAAAACCGCTAAAATCGGAGCAAAGGTGACGTGAGCATCAGTTAACATTTCTACGTTGAACCGAATCAGCGCGTAACCACCCATCTTTAACAATACACCAGCTAAAATCATTGAACCGGGAGCAGATGCTTCACCATGAGCATCAGGCAACCATGTATGGAAGGGGAAAATTGGCAGTTTTACACCGAAAGCAATTAAGAAACCTGCGTATAGTGCTATTTCTAAGGCTTTGGGATATTCTTTCATTCCCAATTCGGTCATGTTGAAGGTGAAGTTATCACCATAGAAAGCCATTGCAAAACCAGCTACCAGTATAAATATAGATGCTGCTGCGGTATAGATAATAAATTTGGTAGCTGCATAGCGGCGGTTTGCACCCCCCCAAATGGCAATTAGTAAGTAAACGGGTACTAACTCGATTTCCCACATCAAGAAAAACATTAACAAATCTTGGGCGAGAAATACACCTAATTGGGCGCTGTACATAATTAACATCAATGCATAAAATAAACGCGGCTTGTTGGTTACTTTCCAAGCCGCGAATACTGCGAGTGTGTTAATTAAGCCTGTTAAAATTATCAGGGGCATTGATAAACCATCAATCCCTAGAGACCAGTTCAAGCCAATTTGGGGTATCCAAGTATAGCTTTCTGTCATTTGCAGGGCTGAACTTTGAAAGTCGTAACTCTGCCAAAGGGCAAAAATCATGAATACAAAGTCTAATAGTGCTACTCCTAAGCCATACCAGCGGAGTGTTTTGCCCTCCTTATCAGGAATGAGGGGAATTGCTAGGGCTGCCACCAACGGCAGGAAAATTATGGCTGACAACCAAGGAATTTCCATTGCATTCATCACTGTTGACAATATGTTTTTGATTTTGCTTTTATTTACATTATATTAAGGAATCGTTACGTCTGTAAACAATTCCTTATGAAGATTTCCAATTTCCAGCATAACTAGTAATAAATACTTACTGAATTATCCTGCGATTCCATTCTAAATGTAAATTTTTGCAACGTCAATAAAAAAACAGCGGCATTAATCGCTGTCTTTAGTTATATTGGACAGCTTGAGGATAAGCTGATTTTTTATCCAAGTTATCTATATTTCTTAAACAATACGGTTGACAATCATCCAAACTTCTCCATCTGATCTTACGAAAGGCACAGAAATGGTCTTAAAGCCTGTAATGAAAGGTTTGTAGTAAACTTGCCAATACATGGGACTAAGTTCATCAGCACAGGTTTTGAGGAGTTTAATTTCCTTTGCCAGTTCCCAAGCTAGTTCATTAACTCGTTCAGCATGAATTTGAGCAATTTTTTTGGCTTCTTCTAGCTGTTCTTGCTGTTGGGATATGCGAATAGATATAGGTAAATATCTATTAAGATGGGCTTTCCTTTGTTGTATTTGCTTTTCCAGGAAATACATTGCATCATCTATGCCTTTAAGTTCCGCAAACAATTGGACATTTTCTCTGGCTTGACGACGGTAAGCTTCCACTATAGCTAGGGGTGAATCATTTTCTGGCGTTACATGATGATTTGTCAGTGCAGCGCGTTCTTGTTGGAGTGCTTGGATTTGAGATTGTAGTGCTGCTATTTCTGACTGGATTTTATCCATATATAATGGGTAATGGGTATAATTTGAGAAAATAAAGTGGTAAAAAAATAGGGGCAAGGCAGCCCCAAACAAGGAATTTTACCACAATCATATCAAACAATTTTCCGAAAACATTTGAGTAAACAGCAGTATTTAACGTTGGAGATATTGTTGTTATTAATACAAACCCATCGCCAAGTAAAACTGTCAAAATTGGCCAACTTGTTTCCCCAACCAATTAAATATGAAAGCAGGAAACGTAATATACAAAGATTTTTAGGAATAGGTAAACTCTTTTTCGGCTGTTTCTAACCACAAGTTTTGCACAGTTATCAATTCTTGTAAGGTTTCTTCTAAAGTTTCACCCTGTGCTAAACATCCTTTTAATGCGGGAATTTCTGCTACAAAACCGCCTTCTTCACAAGGATAAACAACTATGGGATAATTCATGATTATGCTCCTTCTATTAATTCTAATACTCGTTTAACATAAACTGATTTTACCCGATTATTATGAACTGGAATTACTAAGATTTGAGGATGTCCAGGATGTTTTTTTAATATTTATCTACATTTTCAGAAGTTGCATTTTGTCTGAATCAGGATGTCCAGGATTTGAGGATTTACAGGATGTTTTTTAATATTCATCTACATTTTTTGAAATTGCACTAATTCAAATATCTCACATATCAATATCAAATATAATCCTGTTAATCCTTTAATCCTTTAATCCTTTAATCCTGGTTATCCTGATTCAGACAGTTAAATTTTAATAGAAACCTGTGCGTTACATTCCATTAATGTCTAACGTAATAATCTAACTTCAACCCCCACATTAATACTACCCCACAACCGATCCTTTACCAATAAATCTTGAAACTTCTTCGCTACTAGTTTCTTGATTGAGTAAAGCTAAAATAGCAGAAGCATCTACAACAACTTCACTCATTTAAACTTTCCTCTTTTCGTTCCTGAATTAATTCTTCAGAAAGTTTTCTACTAGCAGGAATGTATTTTTTAAAAATAGCCTGAGCATTTTGTACAGAAGTTTGAACATGATGAGTAATTGGGCTATCTTCTAAGACAATAACAGCATTATATTCTCCCATTGGTATATCTACAGGAGAATTGACTAATAATTTGCCATCATTTGTTATAGTTACTTTTATATCTAGTGTTTTCATAGTTTACTTAATTAGTAAATGATCATGTTAATTATACCAAATTTGTCAGAATCAGGATGCACAGGATTTGAGGATGTATAGGATGATTTTTTAATATTTATCTACATTTTCAGAAATTGCATTTTGTCTGAATCAGGATGTCCAGGATTTGAGGATGTACAGGATGTTTTTTTAATATTAAGCTACATCTTCAGAAGTTGCGCTAATTCAAATATTCCAGAATATGAAAATTAAATATAATCCTGTTAATCCTTTAATCGGTGGATATCCTGATATGGCTTGCGCCACGCTACGCTATCAGACAGTTAAATATTAATAGAAAAAGGTGCATCATCTTGTATTAATGCACCCTACAAAATTAGCGTGAGAGAACTACTTTCTTCAATGGAAGAGAAATAATCTTTCTACCACTTGTTGCTTGTTGTTTTCTTAAATCAGCACAAATAGCAGCCAAATCATAATTAAATGACTTAGCTTGTTCATCTCTTATTTTGCGAATTTCTGCCAAAACTTCATCATTCCACATAAATTATTCTCCTAACATTTCATAAGGTGTACATATTGTTGGCAATTCATACCCTAAACTATCAGCAATCTGTGAGAGTTTTTTCTGAATATAGGGGTTAGCAATGTGCTTACAATTCCATGTTAACAGATAATCCAATCCATAGACGGTAGCTGTAGCAATGTGAACAGTATCATAAGCAGCACTGGGTGGTAAATTACTTTGTTTTTGAAATTCCTGTGCTAAATTTTGTACTGATTCTGTGATATCAAGTAAAGGAAAGTTATTTAGAACTTCTAGTCTTTTATTCACCATTTCTGCATCACCTTTTGCTACTTCTTGCAATACCAGTGGAGAAATGTAAATAGTAAAGGAGTTTCGCTGATTGTCCCACCAGTCTCTTGTTAATTCTGCATTAGCAGCAACTATCAAATTTTTACTAGGTCTTGCTGTTAAATAACCAATAATACTTGTTTCTATGTATATTGTTTTGGTCATATTATTCCAATGCGATTACTTTGGTAAATTTACTATACTGTATCCTGTTAATTCTTTTTGTCTGAATCAGGATGTCCAGGATTTGAGGATGTACAGGATGTTTTATTAATATTCATCTACATTTTCAGAAGTTGCGCTAATTCAAATATTCCAGAATATCAAACTGAAATACAATCCTGTTAATCCTTTAATCCTGGTTATCCTGATTCAGACAGTTCAATATTAATAGAAAAAGATGCGTTACATTTCATTAACGTATCCTACGAGATAATCAATACAAAATAGTATGATAATTTCACTCTATATTATATTTAATAATTTCCATACTTTCCACAAATTCACGTTCTTTAGATTTTAAATACTCATCTCTGTGAGAGATAAAATCATCATAATCATTATCTATTCTACCTCGTACACATAAATAAAATATATCCGGTGTTATGAAATGCTTTTCTAAAACATCAAGTTCAGAATATATCATAAAATTACCTAAATCTTTTCTATCATGTGATTTATCAAATTCAGATGATTTATCAAATTCAGATGATAATCTCAAAATTATATTACCGGGAGTTCTATCCTTTTTTGAAGAAATAAAAATTTCTTTTATTCCTTCCATATCTTGAGGTTCATTATCACCAATGATTGATTTTAAATAAAATAATTGTAATGCTTTGGGTCTAACTCCTGTAAAATTCAATTTACTTGGATACTTAGCTGTAGTAAACGGATCGTCGTTGACTTTATAAATTCCACTAGGATGTTTTCCTTGTGCAAAGTCACAAAAAACTTGATAAGCATTTCTCTGTTGACTTAAAGAATATATTGTAAAATAATTAGAATAGGTAGTTATCCAAAACCAATTTTCTAATAATTGCAATTCTTCAAATGTAGGATTTTTATTTATTCTGAAATACTCAGAAATAAAAATTAATTGAGCGGAATAAGGCAGTAAGCGAATATCTATTATAAATAACTTTTTGTATAAAAATTTGACTGCTTTTGTAATATGTATATAAGCATTTTCTGTAAAATATTTTAAATTATTATCTAATAAATCTTCTCCATTGACATCATAATAAAATGTTCCTTTTGCATTATAAATGCATTTTAAAATTATATCTCTTTTCAAATCTTCAAAATTATAACTATTTAAATCATTGAGAAATTCAGTAATTGAATCTATTAGCTTAAATTCCATTTGAACATAGCTTTTTGCTGATATTATATAGTCTTCTGAAATTTCTGTTCCTGTTGAGTTTAGTCTTTTAAAAATTTCCACAGCACTTTTTATATCACCTCCTTTTATTTCTACATAGGGTAATCTATATTTGTGGAGAATATTATGTAAATTTCTTGCATTATCAATATATTCATTTTTTTCAATTTCTGGAATATTTTCTTTATCTAATTGGCGAATAACATCAAATAATTCACGGTTGTCATAAACCTTATAAAGAGGGATTGAAAAAATATTGTCTCTCCTTGTTTGTTTGCTAAAATTATTTTCTTTAATATCAAAAAACATCAAAAAATCTTTTAATCTAGGGTTATTTGTTTCTTCAGGAAAGTTTTTAGGATTCATCAAGACTCCAAATAATGTAGATATTCTTTGAAAACCATCTAATACATATTTGATATCGCTATTTGATTTTTTGATTATGTATGGACATATTTCATTTTTAGTTTTGTAGTCTTTAGTTTTCCAAAACAATAGACTACCTATGGGATAACCATTTAAAATACTATCAAATAATTCCAGCATTTGACGGGTTTTCCAAACAAATTCTCTTTGAAATTCTGGAATCTTATAACCTCCATTAGCTATCTCCTCTAATAAGTCTTCAAGATATATAGTATCAGGCTTAACACTTATTTTTTCATTCATATTATTTTCGCAATTTTAAGTAATATTTGTTCAAGTTCAGAAATTTCTTCTGTTGTTTCGTCAGGCAATTCGATTCTAACTTTGTGATGTTCGTATCTTTTTTCAAGTTCAATATACGAAAAATTAGCCAGAAACATTTTTGGAAATTCTTGTTTTATTTTTTGTTCACCTATTCCTATATTATTATAGTTGTACTCCATAAAATCTAAATCATCTTTGGTTATATTTTGTAAGTCATTTTTCTGGGTTGCGGTTATTGCTGGAATTTTATCAAACAATATACATAGAGGAATATAATTTTCAATTTTTCTTTTGTATAGAATATGCCATATAATTAGTCCTGATCTTCATAGCTTGCGTCAGTTTTTGTTGGAGTATCGCTAATAATTCTATTCTTTAAATACTCAATCAAACTGATATGCTGTCCATGTGTTGTTTTTTGAAAAACATGAATATGCTTTTTATCACTATCAAAAATAGCCATTAACTGTAACCGTTCAGGGGGGGTGTAAAGAAGAAGAAAAATTACCCCCAAAATCAAGCAATAAAATTAAGCAGCTTTTAAAAAATTAGAATCATCAGCATCAGCAGTAACTTGTGGAAGCAAAGAAGGTGCAGTTTTCTTATC
>JANMEE010000265.1:0-2809 GCA_031376645.1 Dolichospermum sp. OTE_75_concoct_329_sub
GATAAGAAAACTGCACCTTCTTTGCTTCCACAAGTTACTGCTGATGCTGATGATTCTAATTTTTTAAAAGCTGCTTAATTTTATTGCTTGATTTTGGGGGTAATTTTTCTTCTTCTTTACACCCCCCCTGAACGGTTACAGATAAACAAGCCAACATTGTCATCAAATCTCGTGTTTCTGCTTGGTTGAAAGAATTTGAGCAAAGCGTGTTGAATGCTAATGAATTATTGGGGATAAAAGAAAATGCAGTCATCACAGATCAAGCCGCATAACCCAAATAACCCAGGAATTATCCCCAATCCCAAACGACTAGTAATGACGGTTGGTGATGCTAGAGTAGGTAAGTCAACAACAGCACGTTTGTTGATAGAGATTTATCTAGAATCACAACTAAATCTCAGAGTTTATTACAGTGGTAATCGCAATAAGTTATATGCTTATCAGCTATTATTACCTATTGCTCAATTGCCCTTAACACAAGGTGGTGCAGACCAATTATTAATTGATTTAGAGACTTTTTCTGATGTGCAAATAGCTTTGAGTGATTTACCCGGACAAAGTTTTGAAGAATTCCGACAATTTGCACAAGAAGTCATGCTGTGGGATGCAATTGCTCAATTAGGTTATCGTATCACCTTTGTACATCCAATTTCCTATCGGAGAGATTGTACAGATTATCTACAAGAGCTTTTTAATTGTTATGGAAATAAAGCAGACTACATCATTATCAAAAATCTGTATTTTGGTGAAGATTTTCCTTACTATGATGGTTCTGATATCCAACAGCGTATTCAAGTAAGTGGAAACAATGAGTTATATTTGGGTAAGTTATGGAGAGATACTTATGAATTATTAGAATCTCTGGATTCACCTTATAACTATGCCCTCCAAAACTCTGAAATAGATTTTATGAACCGTTCTCGTGTCTTTAACTGGATGGAAGAATTTAGTGAGCAAATTAAGAATAATAAACATATTGGAGAATTATTGGGTTTATTAAACATTACATCAACAGTGGATTTACCCAACCAATTAATTAACGATTTCTAAGTTTTAACAACCTACAAAACTCAGAAGTCAAAAAAATTAGAGTTTAGAGTTTAGAATTTAGAATCAGCCTTCAAAGTTTTTATAAAAATTAACTATTATATATTAGTCAATTACTAATTTGACAACAATTATGATTCTTGATTTCTTAATCATTGCATTTTAGTAAACAACGAAAATATAAGATGTGTGGAAAATTTTAGGACAATAAAAAATTGACACATCATCTCTATCAAGAAACTTAAAAAAGGCATATAAACTTATGAACACCTCTGTAGAAGCTTCTTTAGATACAACATTAGCAGGACAATCAGATCATTTTAAACAGAAAGTTCTCGATGTAGTGAGACGTTCTGGTATCAATCCTAAAGACCCATTGTTTTTGGTATTAAGTTCCCTGGGTAAATTTGAGGTCTTAATGGAAGACATTCCAGGAAAACTTAACACTGTAGTCGAGGGTTGGACAACAGAAATAGATGACAAACTTGATAAAGCATCAAGTGTAGCCATTGTTCAACAAAAAAGTGCGATAGCGCAAGCGCTGACTTGTCAGTTCGCCAAAGCAGCATCAACCTTGCTGAGTAAAACCGAGCAAAAAAAATCTAGATCCGTCTTTAGTCCTTTAATAGCCACTGCCCTGGTATTATCTGGTGTGTTTGGTGTTGTTATGCTGGCTGGTAATATATTTTTTATTTGGAAAGGTAGAGAGTTAACAGAACCAGTTCGCTTAACTGGAGAAGAACAAGAAACTTTGAATTGGGCTAAGTCAAAAGACGGAGAATTTGCTCGTCAAATTATGAAATGGAACGATTTTGATTTGAGTGTTTGTCGAGCTAAAAAAGCTCAATTAAAAGGCAGATGTATGATTTGGGTTGTGAATAATGACGAGCGACAACGTTATCTAGAGCAATTAAATCAAAAATCAAAATCAAGCCGTTAAACCAATTTCGCCCATTTCAGGACTATCTATCAGTCCTTCTACAATTGCTTTCGTAGCAGCTTGAGCGCGGTTTTGACAATCGAGTTTAGTTAGAATGCGATGGACATGAGACCTCACAGTACCTACACTCAAAAAAAGCTTGTCGGCAATTTGATTATTTCTATCACCAATAGCAATCATTTGCAAAATCTCTAATTCCCTAGAACTAAGGGAATATTGCCGGGACACTCGTTTTATTTTTAGACTGGGAGTAACTACTAATTGTTGAATTTGAAAATTTTGAATTAATATTTTAGCGATAGCAGAATCTAACCAATTTCCTCCTTTGTGTGTCAGATAAATAGCTTCTGCTAACTTTTCTTTGGCTATCATCCTTGTGCAATATGAATCTGTACCTGCTGCGAAAGCTTCTCTAACAGAGTCTTCCATAGCTTGAGCATTAAAAATCACTATTTTAGTGATTGGTGATACTTGTTTAATTTGTCTTATGACTTCAAAACCACTATCGTCTGGAAGACGCAGATTAACAAGAGCTATGTGTGGAGTATAAGTTTTTATTAGTTTGAGTCCAACGGAAGCTGTTTCAGCTTCCCCACAAATCTCGATATCATGAGCAGCAGTAAGTAACACATTGATACCATATCTACTCAACTCATGGTCATCGATAATTACTGTTTTTATCATGTTGTTCACCTACTATGTTTGCGGTTTCTTCTGATTTGGCAGTATTAATGATGATATCTAGAAATGCTAACTTATCTATTAAGTTAGATAGATGACAAATATATTAATTTAATATTTTCTTAAGATTTATCCATAGAG
>JANMEE010000272.1:0-6331 GCA_031376645.1 Dolichospermum sp. OTE_75_concoct_329_sub
GTAATGGGTAATGGGTAATGGGTAATGGGTAATGGGTAATGGGTAATGGGTAATGGGTAATGGGTAATGGGTAATGGGTAATGGGTAATGGGTAATGGGTAATAATTCTTCCCTATTCCCTATTCCCTATTCCCTATTTTATATTGAATAATAAAGTGGAAAAGATTTAGCATCTTTAGGTTTAACATAAACCTTTTCTTGTGGTTCTAATTTCAAATCGTCAAACCGTTCCCGTGTTAAATGAGCTGTCATCATTTGCCCATCATCTAAGGTTAATTCAACTTGAATTTCCCAACCTAAATGAATGATTCTGCTCACTGTAGCTTGTGCTGTTGTTCCATTACCAACGGTTTCGATGATGATATCTTGGGGACGCAAAAATGTTTCTGGATTTGTTGATTCAAAACCGCTACTTTGAAAGATTTTTGCAGAACTAGGTAATACATTCACAGGACCGATAAAACTCATCACAAATGCAGATGCCGGATGATCATAAATTTGTGCGGGTGTTCCAACCTGTTCAACTTTGCCTTTATTCATCACTACGATTTCATCAGAAACTTCCATTGCTTCTTCTTGATCGTGGGTAACGAAAACTGTGGTAACATGAACCTCATCATGAAGACGACGTAACCAAGCTCGTAAGTCTTTACGGACTTTGGCATCAAGAGCGCCGAATGGTTCATCTAATAAGAGGACATTAGGTTCTACAGCCAATGCTCTAGCTAATGCTACACGTTGTCTTTGTCCACCGGAAAGTTGCGAAGGATAGCGATCGCCTAATCCACTTAATTGTACCAGTTCTAATAACTGTTCTACTTTTCCCTCAATTTTCTTTTTGGGAGCTTTGCGAATTTCTAAACCAAAGGCAATATTTTTACGAACAGTTAAATGTTTAAATAGGGCATAGTGCTGAAACACAAAGCCAATATTTCTTTCCTGCACACTCTGATTGGTGGCATCTTTACCTGTGAGAATAATTTTACCTGTATCTGGTAATTCTAAACCAGCTATTAATCGTAACAGGGTAGATTTACCAGATCCAGATGGACCAAGTAAAGCCACCAGCGAACCACTCTGAATTTCCAGGTTTATCTGTTCAACTGCTTGGAAACTACCAAATTGTTTAGAGACGTTTTCAACTACTATGCCCACTGGTTTTAGACCTCTGCAAATAATCTACGGTTTTTAAGTAGGAATACCGTACTTTATATTTATATCACAAATATTTGCATTGGTATCATTAAAATTCATGAACATCAACAAATTTGAGGTTTTTGGTTAAACAATCCAAAATTGAGTCATGTTCTAGACTGAAAAATAATGTAGAGCCGAGAATCCCTACCCATGGAACGTCTCTACAAAGATTCTATTCTCGATTTTGAGCTTGTTCTAGACAAATTTTCATTTGTTTGGCCAAAACTCTCACATTGGGTTCATTGAGAAGGGAAAGGTGAGAACCAGGAATGTACTTAACATCTAATTCACTTGTGATGATCTCACCCCAACCAAATTCCGGTTGATATACTACACCTATACCATCTGCGCGATTTTCATCTTTAGTGCGGAGGAGAGTTACTTTGCCCCCATAAGGTTGAAAGACATAAGTATTCAGAGCTTGAGTATTAGCATTAATAATGGGTATATACTGATTAGCGTCAGGTGGTCTAGAAGCAGTTTTCACAATATCGGTAAATTTTTTAATCTGGTACTTAGCGTGTTTATGCCAACCTTTCACCTTTTTATAAAAATATTTAGGACCACTCTGGACAATATAATTGATATGTAAAGAAATTCGTTTCAGAAATGATAACCGTCGTTTATACCCAGGACGACAGGTATCTAATAAAGCTAAAAATGCTACTTCTTGACCTTGACTATGGAGTTGTTGGGCTATCTGATAAGCAATAATACCTCCAAAAGAATATCCTCCTAAAAAATAAGGTCCTTGAGGTTGAACGGTTTGAATTTCTTGCAGATATAGTGAAGCCATATCTTCAACCCTAACTAAAGGAGGCTGTTTTCCGTCTAGTCCTTGAGGTTGAAGTCCATACATGGGTTGTTCTAACCCTAAATGGATTGCTAAATTCCGATAACATAATACTTCTCCCCCCAAAGAATGAATCATAAACAAGGGTGGTTTTGCCCCTTGAGGTTGAATTTCTACTAAAGATGACCAATTGGGGGTATTTACTAAAACTGGTTCTTGGTGGATAATTTGGGCCATGGCTGCCACTGTAGATGATGGAAACAAAGCAGCTAGAGGGAGTTTTTTGGCAAATTTTCGTTCTATCTCTGCAAATAACCGCACTGCTAATAAAGAATTTCCTCCTAATTCAAAAAAATCATCTTTAATACCAATAGGTTGCACACCTAATAAACTTTCCCAAATTTGAATTAACTGGTGTTCTATATGGTTCTGGTAATTAACAAAACTTTTAGTTATTTCTGGTTTGATTAAATTAAATGCTGGTAGTCCCTTTCTATCTAATTTACCATTGGGTGTTAATGGCAAAGCCGCTAAGAAAATAAAAGCACTAGGGAGCATATATTCAGGTAGTTTATTCTGTAAATATGTGCGTATTTCTTTAGTGGTAGATGCTGGTTTTTGTTTGAGAACAAGATAAGCTATAAGACGTTTTTTTTCTGGAGTATCGTCTGTAGCTATGACGACTGCTTCTTTAATATTGTGAATTTTCAGCAATTCCATCTCAATTTCTGCAACTTCAATGCGAAAGCCGCAAATTTTTACCTGAAAATCTTTTCTCCCTTGATGAACTAAACAACCATCTGGTTGAATATAGCCTAAATCACCTGTGCGATAAATTCTTTTTTTGCTATTTTTAATATCTGGTAAAAATACAGTTTGTGTTAGTTCTGGTTTTTGCCAATAACCGAGAGCTAAATATTCACTTTTGAGGGCAATTTCTCCAATTTTACCATTTTCAACTTCTACCCCAGCTTCATCTAATAGCACAATTTCCATATCTTCCACTGGATAGCCAATGGGTACGGTACTATTTTCGATTTTCGTATTTTTATCAACTATAAAATTGCGAAAAGTTCCAGCTTCTGTTGCTCCTAAACTGGCATATAAAAGACAATCAGGAGCAAAATATTTTTTGTAGTTTTCAACATCTCTCATTAAGGTTGCTTCACCACCTAATTTAACTAGACGAATTTTGGGAAACTGTTCTGCACCTGTGAGGGTATCTACAAAATGGCGAAATAGGGTTGTAAAGGAATGATAAATTGTAATTTCAGAATCAATTAGCCAATTAACTAAATTAGTTAATCCCTGATCCTTGACATCAAATGAATAGAGACTAGCACCATTAAGCAAGGTGTAGAAAATACATAATATTCCCCCCAAAGCACTACAGGAATAGAGAAACACTACACGATCTTGATGGCTAATTAATAAAGTTTTTGTATCATTCATACAGTAATGCAGGGAGTTACGATGATTCTGCACAACTCCTTTAGGTTTACCCGTTGAGCCACTGGTGTAAATAATATAAGCTGGTGTTTCGGGTGATATTTTAATAAGAGGATTTTTGCAGGAATTGTGGCTATCAATATTGTCTATATTGAATAGCTGACAATTATTAGTAGCAGCTTTCGCTAGTTTTTTAGCTAAGTCTAAATTCAGATTGTTGGTAATAAATGCAACGGCTTGAGAATCTTCAATAATATAAGCAAGTCTCTCAATGGGAAATGTGGGATCTAAAGGAACAAAAATTTTCCCTGTTTTCAATACTCCTAAAATACTAGTAATGAAATCTGCACCTTTTTCTAGTAATAACACTATTACTTCTAGTTTGTTTCTTCCTTGGGAAAGAATGACATTTGCTAACCGATTAGCATTGTTATTTAGTTGTGTATAGGTAAGGGTTTGATTCTGGGTTTTGATGGCAATAGCATGAGGATATTTCTTAACTTGTTTTTCAAATCGGCTAGGGATTGACTGTTCAATCTCTGATTTGGGAAAGTCTATAAAGTTTTTCGGTGGAATAATTAAACGATTGCAAACAAACTTTTGTGAAAATAATGTATTGGGAATTGTTTGATACATATTAATCATTGGTATATAAAATCTAGCCTTATAAGCAGATATTAGATTAAAAATCCTAAATCTAAAAAAGTTGGTGGCTTTAATTCAAAATTTAGATCACAGAAAAACCAACTCTTATCCAAAATAGATTGATTTGGTGAATTTTCTTTGATATCTTTTTCAGTTATTTTTACTTCCTTTGATTTAATCAATGATGTGCATTTATAAAAATAAATGGTACGAGAAATTATCATAACCTGCCATACTCAAAGATAAGTTTTCACAAAATCTTTATCTATACTTTGTTTTCAAACTAAGAATTGTATGCAAATTAACTAAATTAATGTAAAAATATATAGGACTTATACGTAGGGTGGACATTGCCCACCGGATATAGCGGATTTCACTGTTATGAGGTACAAGCTTAAATAATGAAACTCTTGTAGTGTAGGCATCTTAACCGCGAGATGTGTACCTCATAACACCGGGAAGTTCTGTAAGGGTTTTGGTGGGCAATGCCCACCCTACGTATCTTTCAAATATCATTTATGATTCCTATAGATACCGGACTTCTTCAAGAAGCCAGGTATCTGGGTATTACGTTTTTTAGTTACGATCTCTTTCTAATTGATCAATTACTCGTTGCAAATACCAATCATCTGACATTCCTGGATAATTATATTCTTGTTGCTGAATTAAACGTTCTGCGATTTCCCACTGTCCCCCTACTAACCGCAAAAGCCGCTGACGGATAATTTCATATTTCTGATTTTTGGTTTCAGAAGGGGATGTTTGGATTTTTTGTAACTTATTTAATACCTGTTGGTAATTTTCCCAGTCTGCTTGTTCACAATAAATACTAGCTGCTTTTTGATAATCAAAGATAGCATTTTGCATTTCTTCTAACAATGTATAGGTAAGACCACGATTATAATAAGCAGGAGGATAATCAGGATTTATTTGCAGTGCTTGACTATAATCTTGAATTGCATCTAAATAATTACCCATTTCTCGATAAATATTACCTCTACCAACATAAACTAAAGGATCTTCAGGCTGTATTTTTAATGCTTGGTTTAAATCGGATAATGCACCTTGATAATCACCAATTTGGGAACGAGCTTTTCCCCGATTGCGATAAACAAGGACATCTTGAAAATTTAGTTGTAGTGCTTGATTAAAATCCGCTATAGCTTCTCGATAATTACCAATTTTACATTGCACTATGCCGCGACAACAATAGGCTTGAGCATCATTGGGATCAGCTTTTAATACCCAATTTAAATCAGCAATGGCTTCTCTAGTATCTCCCTGTTCTGCTTTTGTTAATAATTGTTGAAAATATTGATTAGTAGAAATAATAGATTTAAGTACAGATTTAATTGGTGGTTCTATTGGTTTTTCTGGTGGTTGTAGCTGTTTAATTTTCTGCAAACAACTTTGACATTTTCCCTTATCTTTTTGTGCTAGATATAATTCGGCTGCCTTTTTAAAATTTGCGATCGCATCTGGAATATATCCTTGTTTTCGTCGCACTATCCCCCGCAAATCATAAGCAGCAGCATCATCAGAATTAAGACGAATTGCCCTTTCTACATCATCTAAAGCACCAGGAAGATTTTTTAATGTTAATCTAGCTAAAGCGCGACAATAAAAAGCCTCTGCCCTAGATTCATCTAATTTTATAGCTTCAGTATAATCATAAACTGATTGCAGAATTGCCCCAGAATCATAATATGCTAAACCCCGTTGGATATATGCCTGCATAAAATCAGGATTTTGCCCGATAGCAGCGGTAAATTCGGCGATTGCACCTGTATAATCTTTTTGTTGGGCTTTTTCTAATCCGCGATGATAAAATTCGTCATTCATATTGGTAATTGGTGATTGCTAAGAATCCATTACTCATCATATTAAGTATATTATAGATTAATAATAATTAAAAATTGGAGGGTGGGCAATGCCCACCATAGATAGATTGTTGTTGGCAAATTTCTTAAAAATCAGACATTAAACTAGGAGAATTGATCACAAATACATCCCTACTGCCAACTCCAGGAATTTCCGGTTTGATAGGAGTAGTAAAATGTAAAAATTGATGTTCATTAACTAAAATAATTTCTCCGGGTTGCAAAACCTTGTTAAAAACAGGCTTTTCCTTTTTAGCAGAGTATAAATGGGTTTCTCCACCTTGAAAATTATCACTTCCAGCGGACAAAATGCCAATAAAATCACTACCATCTCGGAGGATACCTTCAGGAGCAGGATTGCCTAAAT
>JANMEE010000286.1:0-12317 GCA_031376645.1 Dolichospermum sp. OTE_75_concoct_329_sub
TCTGGCGAATGTATCATGAGATGGAATTCCGTTTGGCAGTTCTAAAAATTGTTTTAGCCATTCTTTTTTCTTTTTTCCATAAGTCTCCATCAATACCCAACTATCTGCTCCACAGATTACTGCACAAATTGCAATGGTGACCAGGGAAAACGCATCTAAATCTTATTAACAAAATACCATTTTAATGTGTTTACGGATAAATCTGAATTTATTGTGTCCATAAGTAGGCAAAAATTGTCATATTTATACCTGTACAATTTCAAAGAATACTAAAAACTGGAGATTTTATGGATACAATGCCAAAAAATTATTTAACATCAAATCAGAGTCAAGATGAAAAAGATATTAAACTGTTGGTTTTAGATATAGACGGAACAATTGCTGGACATTCCAATACTCTCAGTCAGACTGTCAAGGAAGTTGTTGCTGCTGTACAAGCAAAAGGAATTAAAGTCGCTATAGCTACGGGAAGGATGTATTGTTCGGCTTTGCGATTTCATCAGGAAATTGGCTCTACGCTGCCTTTAGTGGCTTATCAGGGGGCTTGGATTCAAGATCCCAAGGATGACAAAATTCACCGTCACTTATCTGTATCTACGGAAATTGCTCACCAACTACTAGAATACTTTGAACAGTCGCAATGGCGATCGCTCCTCTCAGTCCATTTTTACATCAACGACCAACTGTACGTGCGGGAAATCACGAAAGAAACGGAAAATTATCAACAACGCTGTGGGGTGAAAGCTATTCCCGTCGGTGATTTACGTCAATTATTAGAGAATCATCAGCCTACAAAAGTTTTAGCATTATGTGATGACGCAGATTTAATTCAACAACTTTTGGCTAATTTACGCCGTAGATATCAACCAACAGAGTTATATATGACAACATCTGTAGCTACTTTTTTGGAAGCAGCTAATACTCATGTTAATAAAGGTAATGCTGTCCGTTATCTAGCTGAAGAAATTCTAGGTTTAGAAAGTCATAATGTGATGACTATTGGTGATAATTTCAATGATGTAGAAATGCTTCGCTATGCGGGTATTAGTGTCGCAATGGGTGACGCACCAGCAGAAGTGCAAGCGATCGCTGATTGGGTAGCACCTAGTGTAGAGTTAGATGGTGCAGCCATAGCAATGGAAAAATTCTTGCTTAATTAAAAAATCTACACATAAGAAAAGACACCGACGACTGGCCGTGTTTCGTCTCGGTGTCTTTTCTAATTTTTGCTCCTCACACAAGGCTAATCATATTCAGAGATATTTATTTTGTCAAGAGACTTTCTAAAAGTTTTTATAAAGTTTTTGTGAATATCCATTAAAGTTTGTTAATGAATCGGTGACTCCTGCGCCCAGTCAGGAGAAAGCACCCCTATTTTCACAAATTAAAGTTCTAGAGGTGCAAAAACTCCCAATTTGTCTTCTAATACAGACCTTAAAACCAACTGAGTCGCTATCAGCAATCCCAATCTAGCTTGAGCTAATTCCGGTGAATTGATTTTCACTTCCCCCCAAATCCGACAATTACACCAGAACTTCTCAAAAGCTTGACTCAAATTCTCACCTACTTTTTCCCAATTAATGGAACTACTGCTATCAGCACAAACTAAATCATCTACCGCTTTAACTAATTGGTGAATCAGAAAAGTCTCAGCCGGGTGATTAAGGCGAAGTTTTTGATCATCATTCAGCCAAGATATAGGGTTGGTGCATATAAAACTTTTAATATCTGTCCTATCCAGTTTAATTATTCCTTCTTGATGTCCTAGTCGCAATAAAGAGTAGCATCTTGCATGAGCGTATTGAATTGTAAAAATTTTTAGTGAATTTAACGAAGTTGGTAATTGGTCATCAACAAAATTATTTACCAAGTGTCCAGTTTTTGTGGCAACTATAAGACTTTGTAACCAAGTCGCTAAGGTAGAGTCAATGAGTTCTATATGAATCTCACCAGGGGGAGTCACTTTGACTCTAAATAAACTATCACTATTTTGGGCTAAATACCCTGCGATTGCGCCAGCAACTTCCATAACTGGTGAATTTTGAGATTTTGATATTCTCATAGCCACACCAGAAATATATAAAATTTTTTGATTATATCCTCCTTGGTAGAGAGGAATTTTTATCCCTTTTATGCTTGTAATTTCCTCATTACTGGTAAAAATACTGAGGGAAGACGCTAGATATCTGCTTATTAACTGTTTAATTGCTTTATCACGTTCAAATTGTAGTCTATGAGACACGTATCTTCTTGTAAAAAATTTATGGCGTGCATCATTTTATCCTGTTCCATCTACCTTCAGATAGAAGTTTACTGATGTCAGGAAAAATGAGAGTAGGATGAAATTTGATGAATAATGTATAAAAAATGGGTAATCTTTACTACCTTTGTTGTACAGTAGGAAGTATAAGAAAAAAATAGAAAGCAATTTAGCTTTTTATCCCATTGGAGGGCTGGCGCTGTTAGGCGTTATGCCTACCCCGTTAACACAAAGACACTCCTTGCACTTTTCTTATTACGTCTTTGTTTTACTGCCAAACGCTCTTTGTTACCTATGCAATCTCCATCTTCCTTTTCCGAAGCTTCACGTCCTTTCTTAACTTGGCAACGTATTCTTGACTGGGCCCAAGAACACTACCGCTGCCGCACCTTCAGTAAAGATGAGCGCATTCCAGCTAGACCTGGCTTGCTCTATTTAGTCCAAAGAGGTGCTATCCGCATGGTAGGAACAGCCCAAGTCAGTGCTACTGCTAGTCAGTTAACATCTAGACGCATTAACAGAACTCCAGAAGAAGCTTTCTTGGGTTTTGTGGGAGCAGGACAACCTTTTGAAATTGTTGCTCAATCTCCATTCACACTCCAGTCTTACGCCCACGTTGACCAAACAGCGGTTTTGTGGATGTACTGGCATGACCTAGACAACTGGCCTCACTTCCGCCGCGAAGTTATGGATGCTTTTAGATATCAGCATCAGCGCAAGTTACTCTGGTTGAGTGCTTTGGGACAACGCCGCACAATTGACCGTCTCTTAGGATTTCTCACCCTACTGATTGAGGAATATGGAGAGCCTTCCATGAGCGACACTGACCCTGATGTTATTCGTGGTTATTGCTTACCCTTCCCTCTTACTCATGCCCAAATTGGCAGCGCCATTGGTTCAACCCGTGTTACTGTCACTCGTTTAATGGGTAAATTACGTCAACGTGGTTTAATCCTTACCCAAGGAGATAATTTGATTTGCCTACCTGCTGAATCTATCAATAGAACCAGCTAGGACGGAGTTCAAATCTCTAATGAGCAGCAGATTGATAGATGTTGACTGAGAATTTGCCACTCTCGGACACACCAATGGCAGGTATCAGCGGATTCTAACTAGTCCAAATTGGGTAATTAGTTCGGTGAGCCTGCTCCTCATTTTCGTTAATCTGTTTGACCACCACAAACAGATTTTGGGTAATCGGGTATGAAATAAGATGTTTTGGGTGAAAAGTTCTCTAGTGCCTTCATTATGAATATGGCACTAATCAAGCTAGATCGGCAGATTGGAGCCACCCACCTGGTTCCAATTATTGATCTTGGCTATGTAAATGGATTTCAACAGATATATTGTAAATGTGAAAAGATCAAGTTGGAGAGTTAAAGATAGGACAATAATTTACCAGACATATTAAACATCCAGACATATTAAACATATTAGATATTTTGTGTGATATTAAGAAAGTAGTTTAAAAACACGAGATGTCAATAGATTATGTACCACTAAGGGTCGCTGCCTCTAGAGTTGGAGTCAGTTCATTAATGGTTAATGCTATGCAGCATTATCAATTAATCTCCTAACCACCTTGACAGTGGTGATAGAATATCAAACTGCTGAAAAATATCAGTTGATTTTGTAAATATCTTTGAAAATCTGAGTTCAGATCAGCAACAAGGCTAATCTGAACTGAATTTATAAAAATTTAATTGGACTTGATGTCACGCCTTTTTGCTAGTTTTTCTTTTTTTCAAAATCGGCTCAAAGTCATGAAAAGAGGTTTATCTGACATCAGCAGAGTTAGGTGTTGCTATATCTAATGTATTATTTACCACTAAATTCATTTGTGATAATTTTAACATCTCCTGAGTCCAACCGGGGTTAGCAAACTGAGGTAAGATCTCTTTACTAAATGCTTCTGCGGCTTTGGATCTATAACGGTTAGGATTAAATATTAACCAAAGTGTGCGCTTCACGACAACTCCTTCGATGGGTGTACGATGAAGAACACCCATTTGTAATTCTTTAGCGATCGCTGAAGTAGACACAAAGGCAGCACCTAAACCTGATTGAACAGCGTTTTTAATAGCTTCTATGGAATTGAGTTCCATTTCAAACTTAAACCGTCTGGTGTCAATATCACAACGGGCTAAAACTTGATCAATGACTTTGCGGATAGTTGATTGGGAATCGAGAGCAATAAATTGTAGTTTATATAGGTCTTCTTTTTGGATTGTGTCTAATTTGGCAAAGGGATGGGACGTAGGTAAGATAAGTGCCAATTCATCTTCAGCGTAGGGAACAATTTCCAAAGATTCACCTAATTCAGTGGGAATTTCTCCACCAATAATCGCCAGATCAACCTGTCCATTAGATACACTCCAAGCCGTGCGACGGGTAGAATGGACGTGTAATTGCACAGCTACTTCTGGATATTTTTGGCGAAATAAGCCAATCATTTTTGGCAGCAGATAAGTACCGGTGGTTTGGGAAGCACCAACAATCAATGTACCTCCTTGAAGATTTTGTAAATCCTCAATAGCCCGGCAGGTTTCCTGACATAAACTGAGGATTTTGTCTCCATAGTTGAGGAGGAGATGTCCAGCTTCAGTTAATTGAGCGCGACGGCCTCCCCTGTCAAAGAGGGGAACATCCAGTTGTCGTTCTAGGTTTTGAACTTGCAAACTGACAGCGGGTTGGGAGACATAAAGGCTATCAGCAGCCCGTTTGAAACTCCCTTCTTGGGCGATCGCTTTGAGAATCCGTAACTGATCTAAAGTAAAAGGAAGGTCAGACATAAGGCAAAACCGGTCAAACTGGGACAGGAGTAACTTTAAAAATAAATCAAGATGAATAGCTTTGTAGCTAGAGATGATTTAGGCAAGAGTTAACATTTGCAGAACTAACTAAAACAAATACCACAACATCTTGACAGAAATCCTCTTGTGTATAATCTGTTAAAGGTCAAGATGTTGATCAGTAGTAATTTCTTTGTCGTTGAATTTTGAATTGAGTTTGTATTTATGATGTCTAATCCTGCGTTTACCTCCAGTCATTTTGTCATACTAGGGTTACAATTAATTTTTGCGATCGCCCACAGCGGGGGGGCTGCTGTACGTCCTTGGGCAGAAAAATATATGGGACCAAGGCTTTATCGCATTATCTTTGCATTAATCAGCCTGCCTCTGGCTGTGATATTAATTGTTTACTTTTTTAATCACCGTTATGACGGCTGGCAACTTTGGCAGGTACAAGGCATACCAGGCGTAGGCACATTAGTTTGGGCAATGTCAGCTATATCTTTTTTATTTTTATATCCTGCTACCTTCAATCTACTAGAAATTGCGGCTATTCAAAAGCCCCAAGTTCATCTTTATGAAACAGGGATTATCCGTATTACCCGTCATCCCCAAATGGTGGGACAAGTTATTTGGTGTGTGGCACATACCCTGTGGTTAGGGACTAGCTTCACCCTTGTTACCTCAATAGGTTTGGTACTACATCACATATTTGGAGTATGGCATGGCGATCGCCGTTTAAGTCAACGCTATGGAGAAGCCTTTGAACTTGTCAAACAGCGAACTTCCATTATGCCCTTTCAAGCGATTATTGATGGTCGTCAATCTTTAAACTGGCAGGAATTTCTGCGTCCTGCTTATTTAGGGGTTGCCATTTTCACAGGTCTATTATGGTGGTCACATCCCTTGTTATTAGTGGCAACAAGTAGGATAATGTGGTAGTTTAGTTTGATCCCCAAGATCAACAAAAAATATAAACTTAATAAAACTTTGTCCAGATCACTTACTACCAAAACAATGTACGATAAACTCAAACATATATCATTAGAGTTTTATCAGTGGTAGGATGAGGACAAGAATTTATCTGCCCAGATCAAGTGGGCTTAATGCCTGTATACAAGCAGTAGCCATCTACCTTGCTGGAAACGGGAAATAAATAGCAATGTATAGATTGTGCTAGTCTGCGCTCTCAGCATTGTTAAATTCTTCAGCAGCAGTAGTAATCAATAACTATCAGGATTTGAAATGTCAAACAGCCACCGTGAATGTCGCGCTGGCTTTTTTGTCAGTAGGAAAACATAAAAATCCTGCATCTAAAATTTAAAATCCAAAATGGTATAACTTACCAATTTGCTCCTACTGACAGCTAATTTTAAGATAAAAACCTTATAATTCCGAGAGGCATCATGGTGTTGTCGGTTAATGAACGGACATTTATTCAAGAAGTTTTAGAATCCCCAGTTCCCGTTTTGGTGAATTTTGAAGCCCCCTGGTGTGGACTATGCCGCATTATTCACCCGCTGTTATTACAATTTCAAACCCAATGTGGTGATGAACTTAAACTGGTAGGAGTTAACGCTGATCAAAATTTCAAGTTGTCTAATACCTATAGACTCAAATCATTACCAACGTTACTTTTGATAGAAAAAGGTATAGTTAAACAAAGGCTAGAAGGTTTTCGCAGTAAAGATGATTTACGTCTAGCTTTAGAAGAAATTAAACTCACCTATACAAGTTACAAAAGAATTGATACAGCAGGAGTCAGGAGTCAGGAGTCACCGAGTCAGGAGACAAGAGGCAAGCAGCAGGTAGCAGGGGAAAAATATTTGCCACTGTCAACCGTTAACAGTTAACCGTTAACTGACCAAATCTAAAGCCATGCTTAACACCCCACCGAAAGGGTATCGAGTAGAGTATTTTATCCTCAAGGGTGTGTGTCACAATTATTAGCAGTTCTGATTATTCAGTTAACTGAACTTTGAAGTGAGAAAATTCAAGCTAACTTGAAGGTACTGGGTGATCAGAAGCAGAAGAGATTAGTAAATAATTTCTACTTCCTAGTCTCTAATTCCCAAAGAAAAAACCTCACTCGATTGAATTTTCATTTTTCACCTTCCCGTTTGTTTGTACAGAATTCTAAAAGTAGGCGTTAGTGATGGAAGTAATCTATCAGTATGCCTGGCTGATTCCAGTATTACCTCTCTTGGGAGCAATGCTAGTCGGTCTAGGGCTAATCTCGATAAATCAGGTGACAAACCGCCTGCGACAGTTAAATGCTGTGGTAATTATCTCCCTCATGGGAGCAGCTATGGGGCTGTCATTTGCCTTGCTGTGGAGTCAAATTCAAGGCCATGCGCCTTATCTGTGGACTGTAGAATGGGCATCAGCAGGCAATTTTCACCTGACGATGGGCTACACCATTGACCACCTGACATCTCTAATGCTGGTGATTGTAACGACGGTAGCTGTTTTGGTGATGATTTACACCGATGGTTACATGGCGCATGACCCAAGTTACGTGCGGTTTTATGCCTATCTCAGCTTGTTTGGCTCTTCAATGTTAGGTTTGGTGGTCAGCCCCAACCTAGTACAAGTTTACATTTTCTGGGAATTGGTGGGGATGTGTTCCTACCTCCTAGTTGGCTTTTGGTATGATCGCAAAGCCGCAGCGGATGCTTGTCAAAAGGCATTTGTCACAAATCGGGTCGGTGACTTCGGGTTACTATTGGGCATTTTGGGGCTGTTCTGGGCAACAGGCAGCTTTGATTTCATGATTATGGGCGATCGCCTATCCACCCTAGTAGAAACCGGTTCTATTAGCAATTTCCTCGCCATTGTCTTGGCAATTTTAGTCTTCCTGGGACCCGTTGCTAAATCTGCCCAATTTCCCCTCCATGTCTGGCTACCAGATGCAATGGAAGGGCCTACCCCCATTTCTGCCCTGATCCATGCGGCAACAATGGTGGCAGCGGGTGTATTCCTCATTGCTCGGATGTATCCAGTATTTGAAAATGTTCCCGCAGCGATGAACGTAATTGCTTATACTGGAGCATTTACAGCGTTTTTGGGGGCAACTATTGCCATTACCCAAAACGACATCAAAAAAGGTTTGGCTTATTCCACCATTTCCCAACTTGGTTATATGGTAATGGCTATGGGAGTAGGTGCTTATAGTGCCGGATTATTCCACCTGATGACCCACGCTTATTTCAAAGCGATGTTATTCTTGGGTTCTGGTTCGGTAATTCATGGCATGGAAGAAGTTGTTGGTCATGACCCTGTATTGGCGCAGGATATGCGTTTAATGGGTGGACTGCGGAAATATATGCCCGTGACCAGTTTCACATTTTTGATTGGTTGCTTGGCGATTGCGGGGATTCCTCCCTTTGCTGGTTTCTGGTCAAAAGATGAAATTCTCGGCGCTGCTTTTGCTGCTAACCCCTTCCTGTGGTTTATTGGTTGGGTGACAGCGGGGATTACAGCTTTTTATATGTTTAGAATGTATTTCTCAACATTTGAAGGTAAATTCCGGGGTAATGACGAAAAAATCAAAACCCAACTCAAAAATGCTGCTGCTGCTTTGGCTGAAAAATCAGGGACAGTAGAATTAACTCCTAATTTTGGTCCTGGGGCGATGAAAAAGGGAGAATTAGAGGCTCACGGACACAGCCATTCTCCCCATGAGTCTCCTTGGACGATGAGTTTTCCATTGGTGGTGTTGGCTATTCCTTCAATGTTGATTGGTTTGGTGGGTACTCCCTACGCCAATTATTTTGAGCAGTTTATCTTTCCTCCTAGCGAAACTTTAGCTGAAGTTATGGAAAAGGCCACGGAATTTGACCCCCATGAGTTTTACATCATGGCTGGTAGTTCTGTGGCTGTTTCTGTAATTGGGATTACTTTGGCGGTGCTGATGTATTTAGCCCGGAAAATTGATCCAAGTGCGATCGCGAAAAGCATTCAACCGCTATACGATCTATCCTTGAACAAATGGTACTTTGATGACATTTATCATCGTGTCTTTGTCCTCGGTTTACGTCGTGTTGCTAGACAAGTTATGGAAGTTGATTTCCGCGTTGTTGACGGCGCTGTTAATTTAACCGGCTTCTTTACTCTTGTCAGTGGTGAAGGTTTGAAATACTTAGAAAATGGTCGGGTTCAATTCTATGCCTTAATTGTATTTGGGGCTGTTTTGGGCTTGGTGATTGTTTTTGGTGTTACCTGATTTTAATGGGGGTGGGCGGCTTGTCCGCCCCCAGATTATGAGGGTTTCACGCAAAGGAGCAAAGTTATTGACTAATATTGATCCAATTATATGGCAGCAAGAAACCCGTCAAGATCGTTCACTTCCGGGAAGATAAAACGTGCTGCTAGATGGTAATATTATCATCTATTCTGCTCAACTAGAACACAACAAGTTGAGAGAATTAATTGCTGAATATTAAGAGGTTGTTTGATAGTGAAGCGTGGCGTTAGCCATAAAGTATTAGATGAAACAGATAATCTCCAAAAACCTAACCCCCCTTCCCTACGCTACGGTGTACACACAAGTGATCGAATTTAGCCAAGTCTTTATTAAATCGCCCTCTAACCCCCAATTATGGAGGGATAAGAATTTTCAAAGTCCCCCAAATTTGGGGGATTCAGGGGGTGAAATACCCGCAAACCCAGACAGATAGGACTTGTGTGTACACGGTAGCCTTCCCTACGAGGGAAGGGGGGTTTCAAAGCCTCTCCCCGAAGCGGGGAGAGGTTTACAAGAGGGGTTTATTTGTACATTAAAAACTTGTTCAAACATCATCTAAAGCTAAAACCGTTTATTAATAAGGGTTTCGTAGATTTTTAGAACAAAAAAGTGCCAGGTTTTGGCTTATTGTGTCTCCAAACAGTTGCATTTTCCCTTGTCGGATCTGGGAAATTGACGATATCCAGATATTTGAAACTGTTCCCTATTCCGGTGTTCCCTCTCCTCACAGATAACTTTTTCAGCAAACCCTATTTATTTAATAATAGATGAAACTAATGCTATGCTGGCGGTAATCGGGGTCTACCTGTAGTCATTGCATAGTTAATTACTAACAATTGCAACCATAATCCGGGAAAGCGATCTTCTAACCAAGATTGATTCCATTTCAAGAACTGCGGAAACCATGCTCCTAAAATTAAACTAACTAAAGCATGACGAGCAAAGCTAACATAATTACCAACCCAACGGAATAAATCTTGCCAACCAGCTAATTGCCAAATCCACAATAATAAAGTCGGATTTTTCATAGCTGCTTTCAAAGCTAGACGGTTAAAAGTAAACCAATCACAACGATCTTTAATAAAATCATCGGTAACTTTCGGGGTTTCATCTGTTAATAACCCAAAGAAAGTATTCAGCATTGAATTTACTAGTTGGGGAGCGATAAATTTACCAGTGGGAACCATCATTCCCTTAGAAAATAACCACATTACAGCCACATTACTTTGGTAAGCACGAATTTTATTTAAGTGTTGCTGACTTAATAAATCATGTTTCAGAGCAGTATTTAACAAAGTGGTTAATCTGTCTAAATTGCGGACTAAAGACCCAAAACCCGTAAAAACTAGAGGAGATTGTAGAGAAGCAGCATCACCAATGGAAATTAATCTATCAACCGCAATTGTGCGATCGCTACTATTTGTACTAAAATGTCCTGGTATATAGCCAAAAGTGGGTTTCTTCCACACTAATTTATCTAGATCACAGCGCCGATACTCTGGTAAAATCGTGAAAAAATCCTCATACATTTCCAACAAAGAACCAGGATTTTTCTCATTCACCTCATGATAGTGAAATAGATAAATAGTTAATTCTTCCCCAACACCAGGAAACAATTCCCAAATCAACTGTCTACCCCTTGAAATATCCCCATGACTGTAGAGAACATCCCCATATTCAGAATCCCAAACCCCAGGCTCAAAACCCTTTTCAATCACTGCTCCTACCGTTGGACAAACACTATCAAAAGCTCTACCACTATTTAATTGCCAAGCAATTGGTGAAGCCGTTCCCATTGCATCTACTAATAAACGTCCACTCACTTGCTGTTCATTACCAGTAGGTAAATGTTTAACATTAATCCTCACTTCTGTAGCACTAATATTCACTTGGGAAAACTCCGTTTCATCCCAAATATCACCACCAGCAGCTTTAAGTTTTTGCCCACATAATGCCAATAACTTTTCCGAATCTAAAGCTATGTTCAGGACAGTGGGAGTATGAAGAACAGACGATTTTAAATTAGACGGATTATTACCATCAAAAAACTTATTGAAACCGTCTTTATACTCCCTGGAAATAATTTCTGCTAATTCAGCATTTGTCAACAAACCTAAATTGATTAAACTTTGAATTTCATCACGGGAAATATTCCATTCTCGGTTCATTTTACCAAAAGGTAATCTTTCCACCAACAACACCTTATAGCCCAATTTAGCCATGACTGCGGCATGAATTGACCCCAAAGCACCACCTATGTAAATGATGTCATATATTTCTTTTCTATTCCCTTCTTCTCTTGGGTCACCTTCTTCCTGATAAAATACTACTTGACGGGGCTTTTGCGGATTTCTCACTCCTTCTCGCCACCTTTGTTCCCACCAGTAAGCCCGCTTGAGGTCATATTCCCCATTAGGCATTTTCCGAAAATACTTGACAGTTAGAGGATAATAAGATTCTAGCTCTGCGAAAATTGATTTTTGGGCATCAATCACAGGTAATTCTGGGTAGCAATGGGGAAAGCGACTTCTAATTTCCTGCCTCAGACATTGGAGAATGCGCCCCTCCTGAGGAAAAGGTTGATCTCCCCAACGGAATACTTTCAGGTAAGTTGTCCGCTGCACCGACCACACAAATACAGACAGTTCCACATCAACAGCACTCGTATTTTTAACCGCGCTTCTCAACCGAAAACCATCTGGGGTAATTAATTTTTGTCCATTTTCGACAACAAAATCTGTTTGTAGCCATTTGCTTACGGATACTGTATCGGGTGTAGGAATTTCTAAATAAAGAAGTTCTTGCATATTGTTCTGGTATCTCATATTAAAGAGGGAACGGGGAACGGGGAACAGGTGACAGGGAACAGGTGACAGGTGACAGGTGACAGGTGACAGGGAACAGGTGACAGGGAACAGGTGACAGGTGACAGGTGACAGGGAACAGGTGACAGGGAACAGGTGACAGAGAACAGGTGACAGGGAAAACAAAAGGGGGATTTAGACCCCAGCGGAAACAC
>JANMEE010000290.1:0-9595 GCA_031376645.1 Dolichospermum sp. OTE_75_concoct_329_sub
ACAGGATGTTGTTGGATGATTTTTGGTGGGGAGTTGGTGATTTTTATTTGTCTGAATCAGGATTTCCAGGATTTGAGGATTTACAGGATGTTGTTGGATGATTTTTGGTGGGGAGTTGGTGATTTTATTTTGTTTGATTAAACTCTCACATTTTCAAATTGAAAATTGATTATTAAATTGATTATTAAATAAATCTCTAAAACATCAGATTTAAAACAAACATCCTGTACATCCTTTAATCCTGGAAATCCTGATTCAGACAATTGACAGATTCAGATCCCCGACTTCTTTGATTAATCTTATCATTTACTAACATTAATTATCTCAGAAGTCGGGGATATTTGACCACAAAATAAAATCCTGTACATCCTTAAATCCTGGATATCCTGATTCAGACTTAATATTTTTCTGTAACCCTTAAATGTTACAACTTACAAGTCTCGACGCGAGAGAAGACACCCAACGCCTCCAGCGCCGTGCCGCCCGACCACGGACCCAAAGCCACCCAAGAATCAAAACCCAAAAACCCACACACCCGAACGGGAGGTGGCCTTCTGGAGATCTCTTGTCAAAAGCAATATCTTTGTAGTATAACCAGCCCCCTCTTTTTCTCCATCCTACCTTGTCCCCGAACTTCTTCCAGATGTCTGAGTTATATTCTCTCGTTCCACCTAAACCTTGATAAATCCGTTTCTGCACAGAAAACCCGAAACGCCCGTTACTATATTTTACCCACAACTGGTCAATGGTGCGAAGGTCTTCACAGGGAAAATTATCAATATCTTTAACATCTAACCCTTCCTTTTCCCGTTTCGCAACCGCTAACATTACCCGCGCAGTTTCTTCGTCTGCTTCTTTCCATTTTCCTGCTTTGAGTAAGTTACGCAATTGTCTGTAGTTCATTCCACAGGATGATTTTAATTGTACCTCTTGATTATTTGATTGAGGTGCGGGGATATTTTGCTGTTGTCTTGGTTGTGGTTGACGTGTAGAAAGAGATGGTATTATCACAGGTTGAACTGGTACAGGTTGAACAACCAAACCCAAATTTTCCCGAAACTTCAACACCGTCGGAGTCCGCTTTTCCGGTTCTATTTCCATACCCTGCAAAATAGCATCATTCACCCTCTGACTAATGCGAGAATTATAATGTCTTGGTGCGGGTAAAGGTTCATTATGATATTTCCGGTTTTGTGCGGGTACTGGACTAACTTCACCCTCTTTGTTAAGTCCATCAGCCGTAAGCAGATAATATAAAGTGGCAGCTAAAGCGTAAACATCGGTATGAGAACCGAAACTACCTTTGCGACGATATTGTTCAATAGGTGCATAACCTTCTGTTCCAGAATTTGTCATGCTTTTAATAGCAATACTGCGAGTTAAACCAAAATCAATTAAAACCGCTTCTTGTTTATTTTGGCGTAAAAGAATATTTTCGGGTTTAATATCTCGGTGTAAACTGCCTTTAGCGTGAATATATTCTAAAGCCTGACCAATTTGATCTATATATAATAGTGCTTCGCTTTCGGCAAGTTGTCCGTTTTGTCGAAGATGTTAAAATAAAGTTACTCCATCAATATATTCCATCACCACGCCAAAAAGCTCACCTGATTGGATAACTTCATAAACTTTGAGAATATGCTTATGATCAAAACCTTTAATTGTCAAGGCTTCGTTAATAAACTTAACCTGTTGTTCTGCAAAGTCCTCTCGCAATTGCATTTGCTAGTTGAGGGTTTTAATGGCGTATAATTTCCCTGTCCTGGGTTCTAAGGCTTTGTAAGTAGTTCCAAAACCACCGCTACCCAAAGGTTTACCTTGAATGATAAATCTACCGTTATTAATTTCTTGTCCTGGTTGCCAGATTATCATACCCTTGTAGATATAGTGAAGATTAATTTAATTATATCATGGTAATTATATCATGGACTTGGTTAGATATCCGACATTATCAGGATGTCCAGGATTTGAGGATTTTCATGATGTTGTTGGATGATTTCTGGTGGGGGTTGGTGATTTTTTTGTCTGAATCAGGATGTCCAAGATTTGAGGATTTTCAGGATGTTCTTGAATGATTGTTTTTAAATAATTTAAAACATCTATAAACTAAAAACTAATATCCTGAAAATCCTTTAATCCTGGTTATCCTGATTCAGACAATTGAGAGAGATTCATATCCCCGACTTCAGAAGTCGGGGATATAAAAGGTTAAGCTACAACTTCCACAGGTTTGGCTTCTGGTAACAACCGTTTCACACCTTGTTTCACAAAAGCTTCTAAAACAGCCATTTTTTGATTTTGCTGGAATACAGTTTGCAAAACTTGACGCAGCTTGTCGAGATTTAAAGCATTTCCTGAGTCCAAAGCAATTTCTTGCTGTTCAAAATATGCCACTAAACTTAATCCAGCTACTCTTGTTAGGTAAGCAGCACTAACTCCCTCTACCACTCCCCCAGCGACAAAGGTAGCAAAGTTAGTTTTGAGAATACCTGTTACAGCCCTAGTTGAAAGTTCTACTAAACCTAATTTCAACATCAAGCTTCCCATAGTTCCGGCTACTTGTTGCGCCTGTTCTAAGGAAATTTTCTGGTGATAAATATTACCCAAATCCATGACCATTTGAGCAGTAATGGCCGCAGTTGCAAGAATATCTAAAGCAGGTAAAGGATTAGCGAAAGCTGCTGCTGCTGCAATCCATTGATATTGTTCTATAAACGGTGTAGAGCGATCGCGTCTCACGCCATTTAAACAATTTTTAGCATCAGCTTTTAGTAATAATACTTTGCGGTTGGTGGTATTACAAACTAGCTGTTCTGCTTGCTGTCCCACAACTTCCGTTAATTGTTGTGTCAACTGCTGGATATCTGGCGTTGGTTGTTCCATCCATTCTTGGAAAAAACCATCTTCTTCATGTTTTCGCACTTTCACAGCTAGGGGAGCAGCCGCAGTCGCAACTACATTTGAGCCTATGCGCTGTTTTAATGATTGTAAAACTGTAGCGCGGTCATCAGGCTGATATTGATCTTGTTTGTTGAAAACCAGTAATGTCTGTTGTTTTGCGGCTTTTAGCTGTTGTAAAACCTGAAATTCTGAATCTGTTAAATCACCGTTTGTCAGAAATAAGACAAAATCAGATTTCTGCATTTCCGATAAAGTGATGACATCAGAATTTTCACCAACTACCGCAAATAAAGGCGCTGTTTCCGCAAAATGTAAAGACATTCCTGAAAACGTCTGGGCATTTTTTATAACTTCAATAATCGTACTTTTACCTACAAGTTTTCCGCCAGTAACCGAAACGGCAATTTTCTTTCTATCCAGTTCTAAAGGTAATTTAGTCAGGTTTTCCCGGAGAATTTCTAAAGCAGGATGAGTAGCTGCTTCTTGAGACAGTTGATTAATTATTACTTCAGTTTGAGCGATCGCTTTATTCACAGATGCTCTATCTACAAACATATCATTTAGCTGTTCACCTAATTGGAGCTGATTTTTGTTGAACAACCACAAACCCCCACCGACAGCTAAAGCGCTCAAGAGTCCCAATTCTCCCAATTGAACTATTGAATCATGCCAACTGTTTAACATCCACAGGGAGAACGATAGTCCTAGTCCTCCCACTAATATTGGTCGCTGTAACTTCACAATTGTGATTCTCCACGCGAGGAAAAAGCTTTTACTTAACTTTAGTCCAAAACTTGCTACTCCGATGGCGGTTTTTGAACAAACTTCTTCTGATACTGGAGACTCAGAAGCAGCTAAAAACATTCTTATTGCTATCTATAAACAATACATCAATTTTTTTTGATTAATTATTTTATTTAATGGTAAAGTAGATGTTGACATATCAACTTTTTTTGAAATAACAGTTACATAGGACAAATACTCTGCTCACTAATTATACAGGTAAATTCAGTGAATAAAACAGCAACCAAATTAGTCTTAACCTTCGGAATATTAGCATTGACAACCAGTTTGACAAATACGTCTGGTCTTTCCCAAAATATTCAACAACCAACTGAAGCGACAAAAATTACTAACTCTACCACTGACACAATTATCAAAGTAGATGGTTCTAGTACCGTATATCCCATTACCGAGGCTATAGCCAAAATATACCAATCCAACCCTAAAAATAATAGTCAAGTAAAAGTTAGTATTTCTGGTACTAGCGGTGGGTTTGAAAAATTTTGTACTGGTAAAATAGATATCAGTAATGCCTCTCGGCCAATTAACAAGTCGGAAATGGCAGCTTGTAAAAAAAATGGTGTAAGCTACATGGAATTACCCGTAGCTTTTGATGCCTTAACCGTTGCTGTTAACCCCCAAAACAATTGGGCAAAAGATATTACAGTTGCCGAATTGAAAAAAATCTGGGAACCTGGGGCTGAAGGAAAAATTACAAAATGGAATCAAGTCCGCGCTTCTTGGCCAGATCGTCCAATTAAATTATATGGTCCTGGTGGCAAATCTGGAACATTTGATTATTTTACTGAAGCAATTGTCGGTAAAGCCAAAGCCAGCCGCAAAGATTACACAGCCAGCGAAGATGATGAAGTCTTAGTTACAGGTATAAACAAAGATCCTGATGCTTTGGGTTATTTTGGTTATGCTTACTACCAAGAAAACAAAAATAAATTAAAAGTCGTAGCAGTTAATAACGGTAAAGGAGCTGTTTTACCATCACGACAAACAGTAGAGAAAGCTAAATATCAACCACTTTCTCGACCTCTATTTATATATGTCAATCTTTGGTCTAGTAAAAACAAAACTTTGGTGTACAAATTTGCCGATTTCTACATTCAGAACGCCGCAAAAACTGCCAGTTCCGTCGGCTATGTACCTTTATCAGAGGAAGCTTACAAACTTGATACTATCCACTTGTATAAGGGCAAAGCTGGAACAGTATTTGGTGGTAAATCAGAGTTTAACCTAACTCTTGGGCAATTATTACGCAAACAAAAGCAATTTTAATTTGATGAAGTCATTTTTCAAAGAAATTTATCAATTTAGGACAGAAGTTTTAGTAGAAACAATTGGGACTTTTATCCTAGTATTTTCTGGTACTGGTGCTGTAATGGTTAATAACATCAGCAAAGGTGCTATTACTCATATCGGTATCAGTTTTGTATTTGGGGCTGTAGTAGCAGCATTAATTTATAGTTTAGGACATCTTAGCGGCGCACATTTTAACCCAGCGGTAACTCTGGCATTTTGGACGAGCGGATTTTTTCCAAAAAAGCAAGTATTACCCTATATTTTTGCCCAATTAGTAGGATCTATATTAGCGTCTAGCTTACTACGAATTAGTTTGGGAAATGTGGCTAATTTAGGGGCAACTTTACCTTTAAATGGTAATTGGTGGCAATCTTTTATATTAGAAATAGTTCTCACTTTCATTTTAATGTTTGTAATTTTGGGATCTGGTTTAGATCGTCGCGCCCACATAGGTTTTGCAGGTTTAGCTATTGGTTTAACAGTGGCAATGGAAGCGGCTTTTATGGGTCCAATTACTGGTGCAAGTATGAATCCTGCTCGTTCTTTTGGACCAGCTTTAGTAGCAGGAATTTGGCAACATCATTGGGTTTATTGGGTAGCACCAATTTTAGGTTCACAGTTTGCTGTGATATTTTATGGCGTAATTTCTAATGGTTTTCGAGATCTTAAAGAATAAAGATATAACAATGACAAATTTCGATCATCCCCCCAGAATATTATTTTTATATGGTTCTTTGCGCGAACGTTCTTACAGTCGTTTGTTAGCAGAAGAAGCTGCCAGAATCATGCAAGAATTTGGTGCAGAAGTTCGGTTTTTTGATCCGCGTGAATTACCAATTTATGGTAGTGTTAGTGATACTCATCCTAAAGTTCAAGAATTACGAGATTTGAGTACCTGGTCTGAAGGTCAAGTTTGGTCTTCTCCAGAAATGCACGGTAATATTACCGGAATTTTGAAAAATCAAATTGATTGGATTCCTTTGAGTATTGGTGCTGTTAGACCAACTCAAGGAAGGACTTTAGCCGTAATGCAAGTAAGTGGTGGTTCTCAATCTTTTAACGCCGTTAATACAAT
Organism: Dolichospermum sp. OTE_75_concoct_329_sub; assembly: GCA_031376645.1. Lineage (GTDB taxonomy): Bacteria > Cyanobacteriota > Cyanobacteriia > Cyanobacteriales > Nostocaceae > Dolichospermum. Next base: position 6,071 of record JANMEE010000290.1, read on the forward strand.
GCGAATTTTAGGGCGTTGGATGCGAATGTTTACCATTCCTAATCAATCTTCTGTAGCCAAAGCTTATCAAGAATTTCATGAAGATGGCACAATGAAAGATTCTGCTTATCGTGACCGAGTAATTGATGTCATGGAAGAATTATATAAGTTTACGTTGCTGTTACGCGATCAAGTTGATTATCTCACAGACCGTTACAGTGAACGTAAAGAAAAAGACAACTAAAAAACTAGATCCCCGACTTCTCCAAGAAGTCGGGGATCTGAAAACCTTACCTTTGTTTAATAACTAATAAAATCATGAAAAAAGTAATGTTTGTGTGCAAAAAAAATTCTCGTCGTTCCCAAATGGCTGAAGGTTTTGCGAGAACTTTAGGAGAGGGAAAAATTGCCGTTGCTAGTTCTGGTTTAGCATCAAGTCATGTTGATCCTATCACTGTCGAAGTTATGGCAGAAATCGGCATTGATATTAGTAATCAAAGTTCTAAATGTTTAAGTGATTTTAATCCTGAAGATTTTGATGCTGTCATATCTCTATGTGGTTGTGGAGTCAATTTACCAGAAGCATGGGTATTAAGAGAAGTCTTTGCAGATTGGCAACTTGATGATCCTGAAGGTCACGGTATTGACACTTTTCTTCGTGTTCGTGATGAAGTTAAGGAAAGAGTGATTAAATTGATAGAAGATTTAACCATTTAATAGCTATAGCTGGGAAAGGTGGAGATTAATATTCCTCAGGCTAAATATATGCTGTAGGAATAGGTATATCCTACCCTGGTGGGATGATTTCAAAATTTATTTGAGGTTCAATTTGGTAAGGGGCAATTAGTGACAGTTTTTGCCTCTTGCCTAAATACTAATTTGTAATAAATACACATTTTATAATGACAACAAAATCCCCGAATTCTTCAATAAATCGGGGATCTGAAACTAAATTTATAGAGGTAAATTAAGTGGAATATATAACTGAACAACCTATTATCAAACGCCTTTCTTTCCTTGATCGCTTTTTAACATTGTGGATATTTCTAGCAATGGCAATTGGAGTCGGGTTAGGATATTTTTTCCCAAAAGTAGAAGTTTTCATCAATCATTTTCAAGTAGGAACTACTAACATTCCAATTGCCATTGGTTTAATTTTAATGATGTACCCAGCTTTAGCAAAGGTAAAATATGAAGAATTAGGAGATGTATTTCGTAATATAAAAATTTTAGGACTATCATTATCACTAACTTGGATAATTGCCCCAATAGTGATGTTTACACTGTCCATGCTTTTTTTACGTGATAAACCTGAGTATATGACTGGGTTAATTATGGTGGGAATAGCCCCTTGTATTGCTATGGTAATTGTCTGGAGTGACTTAGCTAAAGGAGACACTGAATATACAGCCGGATTAGTTGCTTTTAATAGTATTTTTCAAGTTTTCTTTTACAGCGTTTATGCTTGGTTTTTTCTTTCTGTTTTACCGCCTTTATTTGGCTTACAAGGAACTATTGTAAATATCAGTATTGGGGAAATTGCCAACAGCGTTTTTATCTATTTAGGTATTCCTTTTCTAGCTGGATTTATGACTCGTGTTATTTTGGTGAAAGCTAAAGGTAAACAGTGGTATCATCGTGAGTTTATTCCCAAAATTAGTCCCATTACTTTAATTGCTCTTTTATTTACCATCATGGTAATGTTTAGTTTAAAGGGCAATTTGATTGTGCAAATTCCTTTAGATGTTGTCCGCATTGCCATTCCCCTAATTATCTATTTTCTATTCATGTTCCTGAGTGCTTTTTACCTAGCCTGGAAAATCAAAGCGGACTATGCCAAAGCTGCTAGTGTGGCATTTACCGCTGCTGGTAATAATTTTGAATTAGCCATAGCCGTAGCTATTTCTGTCTTTGGGATTAAATCTGGTGTGGCTTTTGCTGCTGTGATTGGACCATTGGTAGAAGTGCCAGTCCTAATTAGTTTAGTTAGTGTATCTTTCTGGATTAAGAAACACTTTTTTCGGTCATCTCCACCAATAGGATTATAATTAAATACGTTTAATCTATTGATTTATTTAAATTTAATGAAAGTTGCTGATTTAATTACCTGGTTTGAAGAATGGGCAAATCCCGCTTGGTGCGAAAGTTGGGATAATTGCGGTTGGCAAGTAGAACCCGGTGTTTTGTCCACAGAAGCCCGCGTTTTAGTGTGTTTAACTCCCACTTTAGCAGTCATGCAGGAAGCGATCGCTCTCCATGCTAATCTAATTTTCGCCCATCATCCCCTCATTTTTTACCCCCCCAAATCTTTCCGCACTGGAGAAGCTTTAACGGAAATGGTGCGGTTAGCTTTTACCCATAATATCGGTATTTACACCGCTCATACTAATTTTGACCAAGTTGCCGATGGAACTGCTGATGTTTTAGCCCAACTTCTCCAACTTCAAGAAGTATCACCCATTGTTCTTACCCAAGCAGGTTTAGGTTATGGGCGTGTAGGAACACTAAAACCTACTCTGACACTACAAGAGTTACTTAATAATATTCAAGCTCAATTAAATCCGCCCCATTTGATTTTTTCCCCAATGGCTGATTTACAACAGCAAATTTCACGGGTAGCTGTTTTAGGTGGTTCGGGTGCAGGTTATATTTCAGAGGTAGTTAAAACTAATGCCCAAGTTTACCTAACTTCTGACTGTAAATTTCACCAATTTCAAGAAAGCCGTGATCGTAATCTTGTATTAATTGATGCAGGACATTATGCCACAGAACGTCCAGCTTGCGATCGCTTGGTGCAGAAATTTCAAGCCCTAAAACTAGATTGGGTGCAATTGAGTCAGCAAGATGAAGATTTCCGGCAGTTTTTAAGTATCGGCTCAACAAGTAAGGGTAGTAGAGAAAAATAAGGTAAGCAAGAGACACAGAATATAATAAAAGTGAAACATGACGTAAAAGTTAGATGCGAATAAAAAATTGGGAGAAGAGATACTGCAAACCATGGAACCAAGAGGGATTGCAGACGAATCAACGCGTCGGACAGTAGAAATATTATTAAACTTAATAAGCTAAAAAACAGCTATTTTGCATGATCGAATCAAACGCCTGTAGGGTGCGTTAGCTCGTCTCGTAACGCACCACTTCCTTGTCAACTTCCATAAAATCTGCTGTCATTCTAAAGAAATCACAATTAAGAATGGATATTTGGTAGATTTTTGATTAGAGGTTGTTTGATAGGGAAGCGTGGCATAGCCATAAAGTGTTTCGATGTGACTTTAGGCACTTTCAGATCCCCCCTAACCCCTTAAAAAGGGGGAACCGGAATCAAAATCTCCCTTAAAAATGGAGACTTAGAGGGATTTAAAAGTTTTCATACCGACAAGAGAGCTTTATGGCTAATTCCACACAAGCTATCAAATATCCTCTTAGACTTAGACGCAGGAAAAGCTTGTCAGTAACCCAGCCCTAAAGGGACTGAGCTTGCAAGAGAAATCAAACAAGCTGTACTGACCAGACCACCCTGAGCATAGTCTAAGGGTAGCCGTTATT
>JANMEE010000330.1:0-14375 GCA_031376645.1 Dolichospermum sp. OTE_75_concoct_329_sub
TAACAAACAGTCTTGCAGATAATCCGAACTGGGGAAGTATTCGGAAGTGCGTATCAGGATTAGTCTCAATGGGCTAGTCCCTGCTTGCGTTGTAAAGTTTGTTCTTTACAAGCTCAATCCCTTTAGGGTTGAGTCAGTGACAATTACTTCCTCTTAACTCTCAATCACCCTTAATGTGTTAATCCACTACCCGGACCTTGAAACATCACCCAAGATAGAAAGAAGTTGCTAACAAATATAACTAGTAAGGCAGTGACAACAGCAGTTGTAGTTGATTGTCCCACACCCTTAGCACCTCCAGTAGTGGTCAAGCCCCAACTACAACCGATAATAGCGATTAATACACCAAAGCAACAGGCTTTAATCATAGCACTACCAATATCCCATATATCGAGAAAGTCACGCGCTGAGTCTAAAAATACTGTATCGGAAAGGTTGTAAATACGAGTGGCTATAAGCATTCCTCCAGACATTCCTGTTATTAAGGATAGCAAAGTTAAAATAGGTAGCATGATTAAGCAAGCCAGAAGCCGGGGAATGACTAGATAATCAATCGGATCTGTTTTTAACATTAACAGAGCATCTATTTGTTCTGTGACTTTCATTGTGCCGATTTCTGCTGCAAAAGCTGAACCTACTCTTCCTGCCAAAATTACTGCTGTCAATACAGGGGTAAGTTCTCTGGTTAATGCTACAGCTAACACACCACCAACAAGGTTTCCAGCCCCAAAGTTGATAAATTCTCGTGCTACCTGAATTGTAAATACAGCACCGACAAATATAGCTGTCAATAAGGCAATAAATAGGGAGTCTGGTCCCACCATTGCCAATTGTTCTAGGGTATTACGACGGTGAATTTTACCTTGGATTAGGTGAAATAAGACTTGTCCACCTAAAAAAATCGCGGACAGCAATCGCTGACTCCATGTTCCTAAACTGGATTTGATCATTGCTTAGTGGTAATTGGGGGTAGATTAAATATCATATTATTTAGCAAACCCATGAGACTTAATGGTGGTTTTTTTACCTAATAACCAATCTAAATGCTGTGGTAAAAGGGTATCCAAATCATAATTCTGGATAATTGTTTTTCGCGCTTTGGTACGAATAGATATCATATCTTCGGAATTATCTAAAGCTTCATCTACCCTTTGAGCAATTTCCTGGGGAGAAAAGAAATCTACCAGCAGTCCATTTTTTCCATCTTTAATTACCTCTAAAACTGGTGGAGTATTAGAAGCTATCAATAAACATTCAGTGGACATAGCTTCTAACATTGACCAGGATAAAACAAATGGACGGGTTAAATAAATATGGGCTGAGGAAGCTTGTAACACTTGCAGATATTCATCGTAAGGAAGTCTACCCGTAAAGTGCAATCTAGATAAATCCAAATCTAACTTTTCTAACATTAACTGTTTATAAGTTTTACCATCGGGGAGATTTTTTCCGTAGGCTACTCTATCTTCTCCCACAACTACAACATGAGTGTGAGGTCGTCGTTGTTGAATTAATGCGACTGCTTCCATAAACTGGGGAAATCCTCGATAAGGTTCCATTCCCCTACCTACATAAGTTACTAATTCTTCTACATGGGAAAGGTCAAGATGAATGCGGGGTAAAACTAATTTAGCTCCTGGGTTGGGTTTAAAAAAATTAGTATCAATACCATCGTGACATACAGTAATTTTACTATAATATTCTGGAGGAAATTGTTGACGTTGCCAATTAGTGGGCGCAAGTCCGCGATCACAACCATATAAGTCCATTAAAATTGGGGCATTTTTTACAGAAATTCGACATTTATCATCTATACTTAGTGGCTCGCTGGGGTCAAAATCGGCATCAGATCCATGAGCATGATAAAACCATTCAAAGAAACACAATAATTTGGCTTTGGGGAAAATTTCTTTCATAAATAATGTTGGACCCCAACCAGAATGACCATAAACTATGTCTGGTACAAAACCCTGTGCTTTAAGTTGTTCTGTCATCCTATATACAGCTTGTCCTGTAATAACCGCATTCTCTAAATTGCGGACATAATGATGAGTTGGCGCAGTAGCTTGACGGGAAGGTTGATATATAGCTTTAAATACACCAGGTATTGTTCCTTCTTGACGATTAGTGCCAAATACAACTTGGTAATTGCTATTTTGGGCTAAAGCTGTAGCCAAGTGGCGAAATTGAGCGGGAAAGTTGGGGTGTAAAAATAAAATCCGCTGAGGATCTGTAGAATCGTTTCTCATCTCTTTGTTATTAGCAGCTACGCTGTTCTATCGGTATTTTGCTTTTTCATCAAATTATTAACTTAGTTTACGGCTAGTCTCATAAAATTGAGCGACTTTTCACAGTGTTTTTACTTCTAGTAAACTGCACACTGAGATATAAATCCTTATCTTTCAATGGTTTTACAGATTTTAAATATCAAAAATATCCAATGCACTTCGGATAAGTATTACCCGTACAATTTAATGAAAACTTAAGATTCTTGACGAAATGAATGTTTAAGAGCGATCGCCAGTATTGTGGAAAGTAACAGATTAATTTTTGGCTATCTCTCAATTTACCCACTATCCTGGTCTGACAATGACTATTTTTAGTAACTTCTTTCGATCTCTCATCCTGACCACCATTTTTAGTTTCCTTGTCCCTGTTCTCCTTGTTGGTGGTATGTTGCTGGTTTTATCCCTTTTTGGTTATATCCCTGGGCTACAAGGGATGATTTCGGATGTCTCTATCCAAATTCTGCATTTTCTCGCCACTTTCGGCAGTGGTAGTTCCCTCAACGGTCTATTTACAATTGGTTTGACTTGTGGCTTTGTTGGGGCGCTGTTTGATATTTATGTTTATTATCGCTATCAAATTCTCCGCACTGACTCTTAAAAGTCAACAACGCATCAAAATCGTGTTGATGAGTGCTACAACCAGAACATAAGTAAGCTTGCTAATTGTTAACTTTAGCTAATTTTGCTAAAAGCTGTTGGCTCCGGACTGGAGACTTCTATTTTTTAATGTCTTTATTTTCTTAAATGCTTGTGTAGTGCAATGGTACGACACAATATTTTCACATATCTATAATTTAGTAAGAGCAGATATTTTTTAATATTTGACCTTTGTTTTTCTAAGATACCAAATAAAACTACACACCAAATCTAAAAACTTTCTAAAGCTTTTCAATAGTGGTCTAGCTGCTAACTTTTATTGATAGCCGGAAGCCTACCCTTGTGAACCTGTCCCCTTCCCAATCCTTAATTCCCAATGGGATTACAGATAAAGCTCGTTAGCTTAACGCTCTTGCGTTCTATATTAAAGATATTCACAAAGATTAAAAAGTTATTTGATTGCTCATGATTTGGCCTTTTAAGCCCAACTTTCGGAAACAAATTGCGCGGATTGAAGTAAGCGGTGCGATCGCTGGTGCAACCCGTAAACACGTCCTAGAAGCCCTAAAAACCGTAGAAGAAAGTAAATTTCCCGCTTTACTACTACGCATTGATAGTCCTGGGGGGACAGTGGGAGATTCCCAAGAAATATACAGCGCTCTGAAGAGATTAGCTAAAAAAACTAAGATTGTCGCCAGTTTTGGCAATATTTCCGCATCGGGAGGCGTTTATATTGGTATGGGGGCAGAACATATTATGGCGAATCCAGGCACGATTACTGGGAGTATTGGCGTGATTCTGCGAGGAAACAATCTAGAAGTGCTATTGGAAAAAATTGGTGTTTCCTTTAAAGTGATTAAGTCAGGACCCTACAAAGATATATTAGCTTTTGATCGGCAACTAACAGAACCGGAGCAAACTATTCTGCAAGAATTGATTGATTGTAGCTATCAGCAATTTGTGGAAACGGTAGCAGAGGCTCGTTCACTCACCGTAGAACAGGTAAAAAGCTTTGCTGACGGGAGGATTTTTACCGGACAGCAAGCCTTAGCGTTGGGCGTTGTAGACCGCTTAGGAACAGAAGAAGATGCACGACGGTGGAGTGCGGAATTAGTAGGACTTGATCCGGAGAAAACTCTTTGCTATACGCTAGAGGAACAAAAACCATTCTTGAGTCGTTTTCTCCCAGGAAGTCGTCAAGCTAAATCAGTTATTAGTGCTGGAATTGATTGGCTAGAATTTGAAGTGTCTACAAGTGGTTTACCCATGTGGTTATATCGGCCATAAAGTAAAAGTCAAAAGTCAGAAGTCAAAAGTCAAAAATAGTCTTTGTACTAATGACCAATGACTAATGACTAAATTAAGGAGGATTTTGATAGTGGAATGGCAAATGCGAGCAATTCGTGGTGCAACAACTGTTGCAGAAAACAGTGTCGAAGCAATTCGAGATTCAGTGACAGAATTATTAGATGAATTGGAGCAAAGAAATCAACTCCAACCAGACGATATGATTAGTGTGACTTTTTCCGTGACCAAGGATTTAGATGCTATCTTCCCAGCAGCGATCGCTCGCAGTCGTCCTTTGTGGGATAGTGTAGTGATGTTAGATGTTCAACAAATGCACGTTGAAGGCAGTTTACCGCGCTGCATTCGCTTTCTCATTCACGCCAATTTACCAACTTCTACCCCAATTCATCACGTTTATTTACGTCAAGCAGCTAAACTGCGTCCAGATTGGAGTTTACCGCAAAAGTTACAAACCTCACAACACGCAGTGGAGACGAAAGTTTAAAATTAGCAGGTCAATAACATAAGTAAAAGTTAGCGCCAAATGAGCTATTACAGTGGTGACGCGGCTGCTCAACCTGCTGCTATTGGTGGGAGTATTTTCACTCATCGGGGTACTGGTGTATGTGTGAAGTTAGATACTTTTTTGAATATTCTCGCCAAAGGTGAAGAGCCGCTTGTCATTGTCACCAGTGAAGGTTATTTTACAAAAATATATAAATATGTGACAGCGTATAAGGGTTTTGTATTTTTTACAGAATTTTTAGATAAATTGGAGTTTAGGGACGGATATTTGATAGAATAAATTAAATATTGGATAAGTAGTAATCCTTTAGAGACTTACAATTAAAAAAATATCCCAAAATTTTTTGTGGTGCGGGCATCTGGTCCCCTAATAATACAAGGAGGGAACCAGATGCCCATCCCACAATGGATCATCTTTTTTGTGTAGTTATCTTACTCGTTATGATTTATATTCAAACAAGGCGTTTAATAGATAATTAAAGCTTCTGTTGCTTTATTCAGCAGGAGTTTCATCATAATATGTCACTTTTCTTAGGACAAAGAAATCGTAACGGGTTAACTGATAGACAAATAGAATATTGTATTGAGGCTTGGCAAGTCTTATGTGGTGATGAGGATAGAATCCTGATTACAAATGAAGCCAACAGAAATGGCTCTCGAACACGGTTTGTAGAAAATAGAATTGTTGTCTATTTGGGAGCAGATGCCTATCCTGGCAATAACTCTAGTGCAAATTCACGAATGTCTGTACTCTCGTGTCTAGCTCACGAATTGTCACATTTGCACCGTTTTGAAAGGGGCTATCAACGATCTATAGATATGCCTGATATACTTATAGATGAAGCTGAAACAAGTTTGGATGCTTCTTTTCATATTGCCCTCGGTTCAAAAGATAGAGAAGACTTAATAGAAGATGCAAGAGATAGATTAACCGAATGGTTAGCTAATCAATCCCAGTCAAGAGAATAACTATGATTACAAGAGTAGAACCAAGTGGTGTAATCCTCAAAGATATTTGTGAGATTCAAACAGAAAAATGTGTTGCCAAAGATTCACCAACAGCGATTACGGCTGTTTGGTATTCTCCAGGACGTAAACAGGTTAATGTATGCCGCTCCTGTCTCGATGAAATGGTACGCAGGGGAGAATGGGAGGTTAAAGGTGCTAGGTTAAGTCCTCGTCCTGATATAACAATTTTTGATGCTGAAGGAAAAGTTCAGCTAATAGCAGAAGTTAAGAAGATATCTTTAACCGAAAAATCTGCCCAGCTTCAGCGTGCAACTGAAATCAGACATAATTTACTAGCACACTCAGCCATACCAAATACTCCCTTTCTGCTGATTGCTTTTCCTGATAATTTCTATTTGTGGAAGCAAGAAATACCCAATATAGACAACAAAAGAGCAGATTATCACTTTAATGCTAAAAACACGATTAAAAACTACGCAAAAAAATATCATATTTTTCCACAGGAAATGTCCCCACAGCAATTTAAGTTATTAGTTTCTGATTGGCTAAAAGATTTAGTTAATTCTCAGGGTTCTGAAAAGAGTTTAGAATGGGCAACTACATCAGGACTTTATGATGCTATTAAAGATGGTTCAGTTGCTATGGAGGTTTCATTATAATTTGACGGTGATAAATACTAGATACAAGTCATCAATTTATAATTGAGATAGAGAATATGGTAAACAACATGACTGAAATTGCGGAAAAGCTCAAAATTGAACTCTCTCAACTTTCAATTCAAGATCGTGCAGAACTTGCCTACTTTTTAATTCATTCTTTAGGAGAAAGTATAGATGATAATGTCGAGGTTGCTTGGGATAGAGAATTAGCTAAAAGATTGGATGAAATCCTTAGCGGAAAAGCTATTGGGGAATCATCCCATCAAGTATTTTCTAAATTGAGAGAAAAGTATTCGTGAAGCTCAATCTAACAATTTTTTGGTATTTACGAGTTTTAGGAACAACTATCTGATGAAATTCATCAAATTATGATATATCTTTTCTTGAAAAACTTAGCAATGTTTGTCAAAACTTGCAAAAAATATCTGCAAAAATCAATTTTAGAAAAATATCTACTATTCCCTGGTTTATTAACTAGCGTCTTATCAATAGGTTTATGGCAAGTTGGTACTTGGCAATCTTTAGAATTACTCACATCTAATTTATTATTACAAACTCGTTATCATTTAACTAAGGATCATTGGGATGAGCGGATAGCGGTAATTGCCATTGACGATCGCACTTTGGCTAAATATGGGGAATTTCCAATTTCACGCGATCACTATACTCAACTATTAGAAACCCTAGAAGCCTCACCTCCTGCTACCATTGGCTTTGATATTCTCTTTGCCGAACCTACCCAACATGATCCAGCATTGGCACAAGCAATGGAAATTAATGGTAGTATTGTTTTAGCGATCGCTCCTAGTGCTGACCAAAAAACTCTCCTTCCCGTCCCCATTTTAAACAACGTCACAGCTACAGGTCACATTGTTAGTAATGCCGATATAGATGGTATTACCCGGCAAATGTCCCTATATATTCATCAATTTCCATCCTTAAGCATTAAATTATTAAAACTATACAAACATAGCTTCCAAAAAACTTTTACCACAGGTAATAAAAACCCAAATTTACAGCCGATAATTATCCCATCTCCGCAAACAAAAACCCCAGAAAAAACAGTATTTATTAATTGGATAGCGCCTACTAACACCATTCCTATTTATTCCTTTATTGATGTAGTTGACCGGAAAATAGATACAGCAAAACTCAAAAACAAAATTGTTCTGATCGGTTTAACAGCGACTGGGGCAAAAGATATTCTGAAAACTCCCTTTCAACAAATACCACCTACTGCGGCTATTTACGTACACGTTGCCACTATTGATAATCTCTTAAATCAAAGATTTTTACAGAAATTATCATGGCAAGTAGAAATATTTTTATTAGTTGCTATTGCTATTAGTGTAAGTTGCTTATTTCAACCTTTAAAACTTCATCAACGTACCTTAATTTTAATATTATTACCTTTAACTTGGTTGAGCTTTTCCTTATTTTTACTCACAAAATATAATACTTATTTACCTATTATTAGTCCCATTAGTACCATAATTATGTCCGCCATGACAATACAATGGCAAGAACAAAAAGAAAAACAACAATTAATGACCTTATTTGCTAATCATGTTTCCCAAGAAACAGCAAGCTTAATTTGGCAAAAACGGGATGAAATTTTACAAAATGGGCAATTAGAAGCCCAAGAAATGGTAGCTACTGTATTATTCAGCGATATTCGTAGCTTTACCAGCATTTCTGAGGGAATGACACCACGAGAATTATTAGATTGGTTAAATAAATATCTGGGTGCTATGGCTGAATGCGTACAACAGCATCATGGGGTAGTTGATAAATATATTGGTGATGCTGTTATGGCTGTTTTTGGTATTCCTTTTGCTCATCATAAACCAGAAGAAATTAAACAAGACGCTATTAATGCAGTAGCTGCTGCTATGGCTATGCAAGAAAGATTAATCTTATTAAATCAGGACTTAGAAAAAATAGGTAAACCAACTATTCATATAGGGATAGGAATTCATACAGGTTTAGTTGTTGCTGGGAGTATAGGAGGTTCACAAAGATTAAATTATTCTGTGTTAGGAGATGCTGTCAATATTGCGGCCCGGTTAGAAAAACTCAACAAAGATACTAAAGATAAAAATCCCTATAGCATTTTAATTAGTGAAACAACATTTCAATTAATTAGATCTCATTTTCCTACCCAAACAGTTCAAGAAATGCAGTTAAGAGGTAGACAACAATTAACAATGATTCATGCAATTACAGGAAAACAACATGATTTAGTTGATAAATGTGGATAAATTATGATAAATTTGACTTAGAGAACTCCATAGAATGATTGATCCTGTTTTAATATCATTCCCCTAAAGCTTGTCCCCGCGAAAGTAGGGGTAATTCATGAATTACCCCTACGCTATTGGATTATGTTTTTTATGAAGTTCTCTTAATGCATGACAAATACTGCACACAAAAAATAAAATAAATCCATAATCAATAAATCAAAAATTTGGTAATTCCGTGAATAAGCATCTACTGTTACTCATAATGACAACAACTATCTGGCAAAATTTCTCTTATCAAGGTTATACACAGACACCACAAATACCGCGTTGTATTTATAAAAACCAAAATACATCTAAAATTTTTGTAAATAGTGCCAAACAAAATAATGTTATTCTTGTAGGTAAACTTCCTAACAATCCTTATGTAGTAGTAATCCCTGGTGATTCAGAAAGATTATTAAATACTGTCAAAAGTTATATTACAGATGCGTTTTTAGCCAAACACAAATTAGGAACTTATATTCATGCAGGAGGATTTAAAAATCCACAAGACGCAGAATGTGTATCTAACTTTTTAAGATCCTATAGTTTAGATGCGCGAGTTGTTTATTTTCATTAAACTGGCTTGAAAAAAGTTGGTAGGAAAGATGTTTAATTCTTGAAATTTGTAATTATTTAATTTTCCAGGTATTATCTATGAAAAAGTGGTGGACTTATATCTTCATCTTCATAACAATAGGCTTAATTACAAGTCTTCATGCTTCCGCAGCAAATCCCATCAGAATTGATATTAATCGTTGGTTAGAAGTTCGTCGTCCACAAGGAGAAGTAATATATTCTCGTGGACAAATAAGACAAAAAGCAACTAATGGAATGAGACTACAAACAGTAGGAGATACTATCACTACAAAACAAGGTTCTAGTGTGGTATTAGCGATTGATATAGCTACTGGTATAGTTAAAGTGGCTGAAAATACAACAGTAACAATTAAAAAATTAGAATCTGGGAATAAAGGCCAAAAAATTACCGAACTTGAAGTTAAATCTGGCCAAGTTAATCTACAAATTCGCCCCTTAACTAATAATACATCTCGCGTAGAAATTAAAACTCCGGCGGGTATAGCTGGAGTGAGAGGCACAGAATTTGGTGTTAGTGTTCAAGAAGATGGAAAAATGGGAGTTGCTACTAGAAAAGGTGGAGTAGCTACCTCTGCTCAAAATCAAACAATTTTAGTAAAAGCTGGTTTTCAAAATATTACTATTCCTGGACAACCTCCGAGTATTCCTGTTCCTCTCAAAGAAGATACTCGTTTAAATATTAATCAACTTTTGGCTGAGGGTAATCAAGTAAGAATAGTTGGTAGAGTTGATGTAGTTAATCTATTAATTTTTAATCAACAACGTCCAAATATTGATCCTAACGGGAAATTTGATATAACTGTTCCTTTACCAACTAATCGCCAAATAGAAGCTATAGTTAGAACACCATTAGGCAAAGAACAATTATATCAATTAATAGTACCTTAAATCAACTTTTCGCAGTCTTTCATTAATAAAAATGGAGAAAAAAGATGTTGTTTTGAAAAATCGCCGTAATTTTGAACACAGATGCCAAAAAAAATTAGAGAGCTTAAACAAATGCTTGTCCAAGCTGGTTTTACAGAACTACCAGGAAAAGGAAGTCATACTAACTGGATACATAACTTATATTATGGAAAGGTAACGATTTCAGGCAAAGACGGAGCAAATGCTAAACGCTATCAAGAAAAAGAAGTAAAACAGGCAATAGAGTCAATAGTGGATAAGAAAAAAGATGAATAAACTCAAGTACCAAATGATTATCCAGTGGTCTGAGGAAGATAATTGCTTCTTAGTAGGATTCCCTGATTTTCCAGGACAAAAATGGCGCACTCATGGGGATACATACGAGTTAGCAGTAACCAATGGAATAGAAGCCTTAGACTCTCTCATTATTGCTTACGAAGCTGCGGGTGATGCACTTCCAGAAGCAACAGTTTGTCAAGCAGCATAGGCAAGAATTGAAGTAAAATAACCCAACAATGCTGGTTGGGTTTTCTGACCTAGTTTTTGGGTTGATTAAATCATATTATTACGTATAATTACTTTATGTTACTAAGCCAATAGTTTATATATTCTAGTCACAGCGTTTGTTTGAAATATAAAATCGGGCGATCATTGGTTACAGAATCCTTAGATAAATTGGAGCAAAAAGCTGTTTGAATAAATATTGTGGGGTGGGCATCTTGCCCGCCCAAATTACAACTTCAGATGTAGAAAACCACATCAATCATGATGCTGGTGAAAGTGAATGCCAATAAAAACATCATAGACAAATTCAAAAAAGTCCTTTTTCTGCAATAAACCTGAAGTTTGCGGACTACCTTTTTCATCCAATAACGGCTTCATCAAATAATAAGTCGGCTGGTAATTATACCAAGGAATCGAAGGCCACAGATGATGAATTAAATGATAATTCTGTCCTAAAATCAGGATATTGAGAACCTTACCAGGATAGACGCGGGCATTTTTCCAGCGACTGCGTTCCACAAAAGGACGGTGGGGTAAATAATCGAAAAATAACCCCAATGTTATCCCTACTATAAAAGCGGGAATAAACCAAAAGTTAAGAATATAGCCCAAAAAATGATATTGGACAGAAATATAAACAATAGTAATGACAATTAAGCGACTAATAAACCATTCTAGTAGTTCATAATTACGCCATAACCGTCTTTGAAAGAAAAATACTTCATGGTACAAAAACCTCACCGCAATTAACCACAGTGGACCACCTGTAGAAACATAGTGATCTGGATCATCCTTGGGGTGATTGACATTACCATGATGCTGTAAATGTACTCGTGTAAATACTGGAAAAGCGAAAACTAGAATTAAGGCACTACAATGCCCTAAGATAGCGTTAACAATTCGATTGCGATGGGCAGATTGGTGACAAGCATCATGAATCACCGTTCCTGAACAATGTAATGCTAGAGTATTCACACTAAAACACAACCAATGCGGCCATTCCCAAAGCCAATACCCAAAGTTAGACAAAACTAACATCATCACCACAACTAAAAACATCAGTAATGTGGGGTTAAAATCACCAGGAGGTGATAAAAGTTCTTTGGGGGGAATTGTCAGTGGCTTCTGTGCCTCCGACATGAGCATTCTTAACTCCTTTAATAATCAATCTTTACGGATCATAGTTGTAAAAAATATAGACAAATATTTTTTACTTTGAAAGTTTTACCTTTGCTGGGGAAACTACAATCCCCTGTATCCCATCAGCTTTCATCATTAGGGATTGCTTTTATTGTTTTTATTCTCTGATTGATTATCTCGATCTGATGTGATTTACTTTTTAGTTCCTATAGATTCGGATTGTTTACCGACTTCGCACCCCAAAAGGACTTTCACCCAACACTCAGATGTCTTCGACTCTTGAGAATATAGTTTTATTTTATGGGCAATTTACCATGAATGATAAAATTTGGCTATAAAATTACCGGAAGTTTAGCAATAATCTTAATACATTATACATTTATCTATATTTGGTAATGTCTGTTTATAAAATCAGTGAAGTTTACCAATGCTATTAATCTGAGTTAAGAGTAAAGTTATGTGAAGCAAGATTTATTTACAGTCCTGCTGAAGAATCAATAATGGAGGCTATCATTCTTAGCTAAATCAGTGCTGAGACAAAAAAACTTCTTTGAGAGGAAGGTTGCTGATTCAGATTAGTGTACGATATCAAATCTATACCACAATTACCTCTCTAACTGCTTATAGCATTGATATAACGGTGACTGAAAAAGAGAGTCAGTTTAATCTATACTATTTGCAAAATGATGGCGATAGATGGAAAAATGAATAACTGAATATAGTTAGTCTTTCATTATCCAAAATCTTAAATCTCAAATGGTATAACGAAACATTACGATTAATTCCCAGGTAGATCCCAAAAATCTTGAACCCAGCCCATGACGCAATTAAGAGATTCTCAGCGCCGAACTAAAATTGTTGCTACTATCGGACCTGCTACCAGCAGCCCAGAAATGCTGAAAGCGATTATTGAAGCGGGTGCAACAACCCTGCGGCTCAACTTTTCCCACGGAACTCATGCTGACCATCAGCGTAGTATTCGGTTAATTCGGCAAACCGCTTTTGAACTTAATAGACCAGTAGCAATTCTGCAAGATTTACAGGGGCCAAAAATTCGCTTGGGGCGATTTGAAACTGGTTCTATAATTTTAGCAAAAGGCGATCGCTTTACCTTAACAAATCGCCTCATAGAAGGAACTCAGGAAATAAGCTGCGTTACTTACGATTATTTAGCAGATGAAGTCCCCATCGGTTCAAATATCCTCCTTGATGATGGCAAAGTCGAAATGGTAGTGGAGGAAATTAACCACGAGAAAGGTGATTTACATTGTCGGGTAACAGTTCCTGGTAAACTTTCCAACAACAAAGGTGTTAACTTCCCAGGAGTTTACTTATCCATCAAAGCCATGACCGACAAAGACCGAGAGGATCTGATGTTCGGTTTAGATCAAGGTGTGGATTGGGTAGCCCTGTCCTTTGTCCGTAATCCCCAGGACATTATCGAAATTAAAGAGTTAATTTCCAGTGCTGGCAAAAATGTCCCTGTAATTGCCAAAATCGAAAAGCACGAAGCCATTGAACAAATGGAAGCAGTTCTGTCTTTGTGCGACGGCGTAATGGTGGCTAGAGGTGACTTAGGGGTGGAACTACCAGCGGAAGATGTACCAGTGTTGCAAAAACGCCTCATTGCTACAGCCAACCGTTTGGGTATTCCCATCATTACCGCTACCCAAATGCTAGATAGCATGGTCAGCAACCCCCGTCCCACCCGTGCAGAAGTATCTGATGTCGCCAATGCGATTTTAGACGGTACAGACGCGGTGATGCTTTCCAATGAAACCGCTGTTGGTAGTTTCGCGGTCGAAGCAGTAGCGACAATGGCCAGAATCGCCGAACGTATTGAACAGGAAGAAATCCTTAACGCCAACTCCCGTTTATCAAGAGATAACAGGCGTTCAATTCCCAATGCGATTAGCCAAGCCGTCGGTCAAATTGCTGAAAGTTTGGGCGCAGCAGCAATTATGACTTTGACACAAACCGGAGCTACAGCCCGCAACGTTTCTAAGTTCCGTCCTAAAACGCCAATTTTAGCTATCACACCTCATGTCAATGTGGCGCGACAGTTACAGATGGTATGGGGTGTTAAACCGCTGTTGGTGCTGGAATTACCTTCTACTGGTCAAACGTTCCAAGCAGCTATTAATGTAGCACAGGAAAAAAACCTCTTAACTGAAGGTGATTTAGTTGTGATGACTGCGGGGACACTTCAAGGTGTTTCTGGGTCAACAGACTTGATTAAGGTGGAAATAGTTACTGCTATCCTCGGTCAGGGAATTGGTCTAGGTCAAGGTTCAGTGAGTGGACGCGCTAGAGTAGTTCATAATGCTATGGATGCCAGTAATTTTACCCCTGGAGATATTTTGGTGGCATCCCGCACTGGTGTTGATTTTGTCGAAGCAATTCGCAAAGCCGGGGGGATTATTACTGAAGAGGAAAGTCTCACAAGTCATGCCGCAGTTATTGGTTTACGTCTTGGTGTACCGGTGATTGTGGGTGTGAAGGAAGCAACACAGGTAATTAAAGATGGTGCGATTTTGACTTTGGATATGCAGCGGGGTTTAATTTACTCCGGTGCTGTGGGAACTTAAAGGGAGGAGTCAGGAGTCAGGAGTCAGGAG
>JANMEE010000337.1:0-9221 GCA_031376645.1 Dolichospermum sp. OTE_75_concoct_329_sub
ATAGCTCTTTATATTTAACGAAATTTCTCAACTATATACTGAAGAGATTTCCTTTTTTCATCTTTGCTACTTATGTATCAAATAAACTTCCTTTTTTTCGCTCTTTATCAATGATTTTTTTCACTTGTGAGAAATCCGGGCAAAACGCTTAATAGACACGCTACCAAGATAAGCGAACCCATTGCGTAGCCTAGACCCAGAGATCGATCCATCAAATCTGAAACTTCGGTTCCGGCTGTGGTTGTGGCGATGATGGACACCCAGTAAAGGGCTGGACGATATCTATCGGATTTAATTTGAAAAAATAGGAGAATAGCCAAGATAGCGAACGTTACAGCAAAGGCTATGTAATAGCCAAGCCCAAGAGACATTGAGATGTAATCACCTGCCGTTTCTCCCAGCGTCGTGGCGATGATCTTCATGATCCAGAAGAAAATTGTGACTTTTGCAACTTTGTTCATTTGTTTTTCAGAATAAGAAATAACTCAGACATAATAAAAATGGCCAACTTCGCTCAAGCGATTCCTAGGTCGCGCTAGTTCCCTCCGGGACGCAATGCGTTCGCTATCGCTAATCAATTCAATCTTGTCGCTCAATCGGCAGTAAAGCTGGTTTTTTCTGCTTAAGGCTTAAGTAAATAACCAAACTCGTAATTATAGATAAAAAAAGCATACTAGTTCCAACTGTACCAAAACCAAAGCCTCCATTGGTATTAGGTTGAGATAGTAAATCACCCAGAGATGCCCCTAGAGGACGAGTCAAAATGTAAGCTAACCAAAATGCTAAAATTGCATTCAAATGGAAGTAATAATAGGCAATCGCTATGATGGCAATTGCAGTGCCAAATATTAGTGTTGATTGTGCATAACCTAATTTCCAAAATTCTGCTAAAAGGTCTCCTGTTGCAGTGCCTAAAGCAAATGTAACCAAAACAGCTACCCAATAGAAAAGCTCTCTTTTCGTTGTATTAATCGAGTGCATGGCTAATGTTTTTTCATTTAAATACCAGAGCGCAAAAATTACCGATAAGCAAATACTAAAAATTACAGTGGTTGTAACTAAACTTACTCCAAACTCGTCTACTAATCTATCAGTAATGAGTGTACCGACAATACTTATTAAAACAACCACAAACCAAAAACTTGCTGGAATATAGCGTTTAATCTTAAATTGATTCAACAGTGCAATTAGTAAAATGGCACTCATAATATAGGATGTCGTCCCTAAACCAAGATTCAAAGTTGCTGATAGAAAATCTGCGGCGGTTTCACCTACGGTGGTTGCTAAAACCTTAATAATCCAGAAGTTCATTGTCACTTCTGGAACTCTATTTAATATCTTTTGCATGATCTTTTTCTTTCTTTATTTGTCTATAAAAGTGAGATTACATCACATTCTTAAATTACCTGTATTCTCAAAAACTACTGAGTAATTCTACTTTAGACGGTAAAAGTCAAGAAATAGTCAAGATTTCATTGAAACCGGAATTTTTTTCGATAAAAGCATTTAAAAATAGCTAAAATATTTAGTTAAATATATAACGGTTATTGGTTGAGTAAAATACCAGAACCCCACCCCCAACCCCCTCCCCGCTCTTCGAGAGGGGGCTTATAACTGTATCTCATTCAAGTGCCGCTATATTTGATATTTAACTTATTAAACTCAAACCAAATCTTGACTATTTCTGAACTTTTATTATCTATCGTGAAAATATAAACCCAGAACTACAGGGATTTAATAAGTATGAAAACTTCAACAAAAATCATCTTAGCGGTAGCTTGTGTAGGTGCTTTAGGATTTGCAGGATTATCGAGAGTTGTATCTGCAAAACAACTACAATCTCCAGTAGAAATTGCCAGTCAGCATCATAATACTATCCAAGTTGCTGAAGCCAGTGATGGTGATGGTGAAAAAAAAGATGATGTACAAGACGCTGCAAAATTGCAACCACTAGCTAAAATTACAGCCAAACAAGCACAGCAAGCTGCTGAAGCTGCTGTGAGAGGTAAAGTAAAAAGTGTCAAACTGGAAAACGAAGATGGTAATCTAATTTATGCTGTAGAAATTGGTCAGAAAGAAGTTACAGTTGATGCTGGCAATGGTAAGGTTCTTTATACCGAAGATGCCAATCAAAAAGATGAGAAAAATGAAGCTACTCGTCCAAAAAGTAGTATTCAAGTTAAAAATAATGACCACGAAACCAATGATGATGGTAAGTAAGTAATAAATAGTCAAGAAGTTGGTAAACGGACAATAAAACAACTACCAACTTCTAATTGACTGGTGACATTAATTAAGCCACCATGATTTTGAGCAATAGCTTGAGCGATCGCTAACCCTAAACCAGAACCACCTGACCAATAAGAACGAGACATATCTGCTCGCCAAAAACGCTCAAAAACCTTATCTATATCCTCTGGTGCAATTCCCACACCTGTATCTTTTACTTTAACGTAAATCTGGGAATTGACACGATTAGCTTGAATTTCTACTGCACCTTTTAACGGTGTGTAATAAATGGCATTTTCCACTAAATTAGTAAACAGTCGCGTTAATTGGACTGAATCACCTATTAACTGAAGATTTCCCACTAATTGAGATGTAAAATTAATTTGTTTAGCTGCAAATTGGGGTTTATATAGTTGGATTAAATTCTCTAATATTAGTGTTATATTAATAATATCTGGATGCTGAGTGGGGATTTTATCGGTGCGTGCCAATAATAGTAAATCTTCTGTTAGACGAGTCATTTGGTTAGTTGCACTAACTATTGCTTGAAACTTTTCTGCGTCTTTGGGACTGATTTCTTCTGGATATTCTAGCGGTAATTCTGCATTAATTTTAATCGCCATTAATGGACTACGTAGTTCATGGGAAGCATCAGCCGTAAACTGTTTGAGTCTTTGAAAACTATCCTCAATTGGTTGCATTGCTTGACGAGTTAGAAAAATTCCGCTAATACTACTAAGAGCTAACGTGATAATAATTCCACCAGCTAATCCCCAATCTAGTTTTTCGAGAGTTTCATGAAATTCTTCTAAAGATTGACTGACTCTTATATATCCAACTAACTCACCATGATCATTTTTAATAATTGGTACAGTCACTGCTTGGATGGGAATTTTATCAGTCTGAACTTGAACTATCTTGTTAGGTAACAAAGGTAAGGTTAAGACAGTTTTTCCTTGTTGAGTAATCAAATTTCCTTGACTATCAAACCACTGTAATGCTTGATGATAAGCAATCAATTCTTGGGGATGAAAGTCACTTTCAACTGTAAGACGACCTTTTTCAAACTCTACATTTGCAGCCGCAACTTTTCCTATGGCTGTGAGTTTATCTGTTATTTGTGCAGTCAAACTGCGAGTAAAAGCAACTCGGACTGCGATAGCAAATATGTCTAAAAGAGATGCGAACACCAGCAAGTAAGACAATAATAAACGATATCGAATTTTTTGAAACACATTAATTTGGATTAATTTACTTATGTCCTAGACGATAACCAATACCATAAACATTTTCAATCAAGTCCTCTGAACTTCCAGAAGCCCTGAGTTTATTTCGCAAATTTGTAATATGAGTTTTTATACTTCCTTCTCCCGAAGATTTATCAAGTTCCCACAGTTTGTCAAGGATTGTTGAACGAGTCACAATTCGATTTGGGTTTGTCAAAAAATATTCTAATATCATATATTCTTTAGGAGTTAACGATAGCATACTCCCCGCATAAGTAACCTGTTGGGTTGTGGGATCTAGTTGTAAATCACCGTGAATTAAAATTGGTGCGCGAACATCTGGACTTCTTCGGGCTAAAGCCCTGATGCGGGCTGCTAACTCTTTTAATTCAAATGGCTTAACTAAATAATCATCAGCACCAGCATCGAGTCCAATAATCTTATCGTCTGTTGTGTCTCGTGCTGTCAGCATGAATATGATGACATTAGATGCAGCAGCGCGTAACCTCTGACACAGCGTGATTCCATCTAATTTAGGCAGCATTAAATCCAATAAAATTAACTCATATAATCCTGACTGAGACCATTCCCACCCCTCAATTCCATCGGTTGTTATATCTACAATATGGTGTTGTCGTTTTAAATACTCAGCTAAAGGTTTAGCAATGCGATCGTCGTCTTCAACTATCAAAATTCTCATAAGACCCTACAGTTATGCTGCTAGTAGTTTTGGCAAATTTACATCCATCAGTTAGTTCTTGCTAGACTACTAATTTTTACGAAAAATCGTCTTACCCAACCGGATTTACCACGCTGCTGTTAACGAAGATCCCTTGCTGGTGGGATATCGACCAAACGAACTTGATTCTCCTTAACTACTACTGTCAGCAGCGGCAAGGAACGCCTAGCCGGACCATGAATGACTTTACCCTGGGAATCGTATTGAGAGCCATGACAAGGACAAATAAAGTGATTCTCCTGGGGATGCCACTTCACAGTACATCCTAAATGGGTACAAATCGGACGGATGGCGTACTCAGCAATTTTGGGTCCATCTTTAATGATCAGATAATCAACACTGCCATCTGGCAATCCCTTGACCGGAATGGGAATTCCGGGGGTAGCAGTTGTTAGCAATGTATTAACCTGAATCGCTTTGCCATTAAGATCCAGTCCCTCAACTCCAGGAAGGTAATTTTGACAACGGGAATTGTAGGGGAATAATGAGCAAAGGTTTTCTAAGTCTACCTCACGACTTCGGCTGGCTTGGGGAAATAGATATCCAATGACTACTGAGGTAAAACTACTCCCCACCATATAGATCAAAAAATTCCGTCGCGTTTTTTTACCAGGATTCGTTTTTTCCATAACGAGACCAACTATATCTTCAATAAACTTTAATGCTACTGTCAATTCTCTGACAACAACCAAATAATCCCCACCGGAAATTTGTCTTTGCCCCGCTTGCTTTGTCGCCCAAAAACAACAACTAAACTTTAATAAAGCTATCGTTAGCGGTTGACAGTACTCATATCAGGGTAGCGTTCTCCTGCCGCTATACCCTTGGGTGCAACAGTCTCCAGGCGATTCAGTTCTTCTGGGGTGAGAATAATATCTACTGCGGCAACATTTTCTTCTAAATAAGTGCGGCGCTTCGTACCAGGAATAGGAACAATATCTTCTCCTTGAGCCAAAAGCCATGCTAAAGCCAGTTGACTAGGAGTTACACCTTTTTCAGTAGCAATTACCCTCACCTGTTCCACTAATTGCAGATTCTTGTCGAAATTTTCACCTTGAAAGCGGGGAGATTTTCGGCGATAGTCATCAGCCGCAAGGTCATCAGGGCTAGTGATTGCACCTGATAAAAAACCGCGTCCTAGAGGACTGTAGGGAACAAACCCAATTCCCAACTCCCGCACAGTCGGTAAAATTTCATCCTCTGGGTCACGATTCCAGAGAGAGTATTCTGTTTGTAATGCTGTAATTGGGTAAACAGCATTTGCACGACGAATTGTGGACGGAGCCGCTTCTGACATCCCAATGTAACGCACCTTACCCTGCTGCACTAATTCTGCCATTGCACCAATGGTGTCTTCAATCGGCACAGTGGGGTCAACCCGATGCTGATAGTAGAGGTCAATCACTTCCACCCCCAGCCGTTTTAGAGAGGCATCACAGCAGGAGTGGACATACTCTGGTTTACCGTTGACACCCAGAAAACTGCCGTCTTCACCTCGCATATTGCCAAACTTTGTTGCCAGAATAACCTGCTCTCGGCGGTCTTTGATGGCTTTACCAACTAGCTGCTCATTAATAAATGGTCCATACATATCTGCGGTGTCGAGGAAATTAACCCCAAGTTCCAAAGCGCGGTGCAGGGTAGCTACTGCTTCTTGCTCATCACGTCCGCTATAGAACTCAGACATTCCCATACAACCAAGTCCCAGTGCTGAAACAACCAATCCTTGTTTACCAAGTTTTCTAGTTTCCATCTTTCTTTTCTTTCACAAGATACTCCCCCTCAGCGTAGCATTGAGAAAAGCGGATGTGCATTTGCGTCTCAAGGTGGTGAAATACTGACCAAAGAAATGGGATTTTCAACAAGAGGCAAGGGTGCGAGGTGAACTCTCGGATTTCTCCCCACAATTTAAAAAGCCTGATAAAATTTAGATTCTAGTTTTTCACACGGCATCAAAAAATAACCTATTAAAAATGCCCAAACCATATTCTGGTTGAGAGGGAACGGGGAACACTATGGCTATCTCAAAAACATCTTTCTTTTGACTGAACTTTAAACTGGTGCAAATGAGTGTTTTAGAGAACAAAGAACAGGACACTTTCTGTTCCCACTGAAGAGTTAAGAGTTCCTTTTTTTTGTAAAGATTATGAGAAGTGTAATCACAGACTTGTGAGAAAAGCAGGTTAGAATTTTTATTTTTAGAGCAATACCTTCGCCAATTTGCTAAATATAGGTCTGAAAACCAATAAAAACGTTACGATATCAATAGGTTTTGATGGATTTTGCTAAAAGTATTGTTAGAGTTAGATCAATAATAAAGTGAATTTAAAATCATCCCACATTGGGGTTAATCAACAGCAGTTTTCGTGAGTTAAGAATGAACCCAGCAATTACAGTCACCCAAAAACAACTCTCAGAATTTCTGTTGAATGTAGCAGTAGTACGCCCCGTATTTATTTGGGGAGCGCCAGGAATCGGTAAATCATCCTTAGTAGAAGCATTTGCTGCTGAAGTGGGAATACCCTGCGTTTCACTCCTGGGTAGTCAACTAGCACCAGAAGACTTAATTGGTGTGCCACAGATTATAGATGGAACAAGTCGCTTCTGCCCACCCAGAATGATTGCGCGAGAAGAACCCTATTGTCTGTTTTTGGATGAACTTAACGCTTGTTCTCACGAAGTGCAAAAAGCATTTTATAGCCTAATTCATGAACGCAGAATTGGTGAATATCATCTCCCCAAAGATTCAATTGTCATTGGTGCAGGTAATCGCGCTCAAGATAGTGCCATCGTTAAACCTATGTCTTCACCTTTACTCAACCGCATGGTTCATGTCCATTTAAAAGTTTCTCATCGAGACTGGTTAGATTGGGCAAAAAATCATGATATTCATCCCTGGGTAATTGAATATATTCAAACTCGCCCAGATCATCTATGGAGTCAACCACCTAAACATGAAGAACCTTTTTCCACTCCCCGCTCTTGGCATATGTTAAGTGATACCTTACATGAATATGGCGATCGCCTGACAGACCACTGGCTAGAAGTTCTCGCTATGGGGTGTCTTTCTCCCCATCATGGAACCCAGTTCAAAGGTTTTATCAAACAAATTAAAAGTAAATACCAACTCACAGCTATTCTTAAAGGTGAAATTAGCTGGCCACATCTTCCAGAAGATAGAGATGTCCTCTATTTTCTAGCTCAATCATTCCGCGCTCAACTGATCAAAGAATTACCCCAAGAACGTCAAGCAATTACAGGTAATCACAAAGACCTAGCTCATCGCGCCAAAGGACTACTCAAAGATTTAGCGGCTATCAGCTTTGAAATTGCCCAAATGGTGGTTTCGGAACCCGAAAAAGGAGATGCTTTACCTAGTTGGTTGATGGTAGAAATAGTGAGAGACTTGCCACGTTTAGTCAAAAAAGAAAATGGCACGTAAAAAGAAGCAAACAGATATTGCCACATTACAATTTGGGCAGGGATATGACATCCTCAGAGAGCATCCCATTTTTGCACCATTGCTCCATCACGCCAACATTAATCGTCAGTCGGGAAACCATTGTCCACCACAGGGTTGGGCTGTAGTCACCAGTAATGGCGCTATTCACGTACATCCGACGCGACGGGGTTCTCCAGAAGAATGGGTTTATGTACTGGCTCATTGTCTCTTGCATCTGGGCTTTGGTCATTTCCAAAAACGCGCACATCCTCGTGAATGGAACGCCGCTTGTAATTATTTTATTGCTAAGTTTCTGGCTGATTTGAAGTTAGGATCTATCCCAGAAGAATACCTTTTTTCTCTCAATGTTTCTAACCGGAATGAAGAAAGTTTGTATCAGGAATTTTGCGAGCGTGGTCTTCCTGGTGATGACTTTGTGGATATGATTATTGAACCTATCAAAAGTAACTATTGGGGTCGGGGTTTTGACTGGCAAACTGTCTTTGGAGCAGGATTAACAAGAGCCGTTACCAATGCGGTAAATGTCGCCGCCGGACGCGAACCTTTGTTGGGGACGCAGAACAAAAATGATACTCCTGGACAAAAAGCTAAGGCTTGGTTTATCAATAGCTATCCTCTACTGGGAGCTTTAGCAACTAATTTTGAAATTATTGAAGATCCATTAATTTGTCAACGTTTGGATATTTCTGTAGCTGCAATTGATGTCGAAAATAAACAAATTTTTATCAATCCCGCTGCTGGATTAAATTGTGAAGAATGCCGATTTGTGATGGCTCATGAATTGTTACACGCCGGACTCAGACATGATACTCGCTGTCAAGGAAGAGATCCTTATTTGTGGAATGTTGCTTGTGATTATGTGATTAATTCTTGGTTGTTAGAAATGGGAATAGGTGAATTACCTCACATTGGCGTGTTACATGACCCAGATTTAAAGAATTTATCAGCGGAGTCAATTTATGACCAAATAGTTAAAGATTTGCGCCTCTATCGCAAACTATCTACCTTGCGGGGAATCGGACAATGTGACATTTTAGAACCAGGAAAAGCCGATTGGTGGACTTATGGCGATGGTGTGGGATTGGATGAGTTTTATCGCCGTTGTCTGAGTCAGGGACTTGTCTATCACCATGAACAAAATCGGGGTTTTCTCCCAGCAGGTTTAATTGAAGAGATTCGGGCTTTGAGTTATCCGCCGATTCCTTGGGATGTAGAATTAGCTAAGTGGTTTGATGATCATTTTTCTCCTTTAATTAAAGTCAGGTCTTATGCTCGTTTGAGTCGCCGTCAATCTGCGACTCCTGATATTCCTCGTCCTCGTTATGTACCGGATAGTGATAATGAAGAAGGTCGCACATTTGGGGTGGTTTTAGATACTTCTGGTTCAATGGATAGAGAGTTATTAGGAAAGGCTTTAGGAGCAATTTCTAGTTATAGTATTTCCCATGATGTTTCTTTGGTGCGGGTTGTTTTCTGTGATGCTTTTGCTTATGATCAAGGTTATTTAACACCAGAATCTCTAGCCGATAGAGTTCAAGTTAAGGGTAGAGGTGGTACTATTTTA
>JANMEE010000023.1:0-27465 GCA_031376645.1 Dolichospermum sp. OTE_75_concoct_329_sub
TTCAGACAATTACAATTTTATCATCCCACCAATAACCTACAAATAACAATCCTGTGCATCCTAAAATCCTGGACATCCTGATTCAGACAATTACAATTTTATCATCCCACCAATAACCTACAAATAACAATCCTGTAAATCCTCAAATCCTGGATATCCTGATTCAGACAATTACAATTTTATCATCCCACCAATAACCTACAAATAACAATCCTGTAAATCCTCAAATCCTGGACATCCTGATTCAGACAAAAAATATGAATCAGATATTTTCATTATGTTGGGTTGCGTTCCTTAATCTAAGCTGGAAGATGAGCGATTCCTACGGAGTGCTTCGCTATCGCACTCCCCTGTGGTATAATAGTCTGGTAGCAGTAATTCCAAAAGCTGGTATTTGCTGTTTGTTTTTTATATTTAACAACATCTATGACAAAGACTAAGCGACATCAATCATCAATAGTGGAAAAATTTTACAAAAAAGATAAAGTCTGTAATATATGTGGTAGAGAAACAACTTTATCAGATGATCATGTACCACCAAAAATATGTCCTCCAGCCAAAAATATAGTAATTTCTAAATTATATGATCAGATCATTGGTGATAAGTCATTTCGTCCAAGAATCTCCCAAAATGGTATAACTTTTAAAACAATATGCAGTAATTGTAACAACTGGTTAGGTTCAAAATATGATGGGGCTTTAGGAGAATTGGCTAAAAAAGTTGAAAATTTTATTGCTAGTAGTTTATTTCTGCCTGATTCTTTTGAGGTTGAGTGTCAACCAAATGCAATTATGAGGTCTGTTTTAGGACATATTCTTGCAGCTAAAACTCAAACAGATGAAGTAGTGATAGACCAACTTATAAGACCGTGTGTTTTAGATCCTTTACTACCAATACATGAAGACATTCACATTTTCTATTGGGTTTATCCTTATGAAAAGACAGCTATAATGAGAGATTTTGGAATGCCAGCAGTCAGAGGCAAATTTGATTTACCTGGTTTTTTTAATATGATCAAGTTTTACCCTATTGCTTTTTTAATTACCCATAAACTCCCTGATTATGAGTATTTGGATAGTTTATCTAAATTTAATAAAATATCACCAGATGATAAAGCTAGTATATCAATTAGATTAAACCCAATTAAAAAATCAAGCTGGCCAGAAGAGTGTGATATGGGTAACTTCTTGATGTTGGGTCGTACTGCTAATGACTCTGTTTATGCAGTTCCTAAATCAAAAAAAGTTAAAAATTAGTCCGTAGGGTGCGTTAATGAAATGTAACGCACCCTACAATTAATTAACTATAAGCCTCCATAGGTAAACAAGAACAAACAAAATTCCTATCCCCAAAAGCAGCATCTATTCTCCCCACACTTGGCCAGAACTTATATTCCTTATTCCAAGGTGCAGGATAAGCAGCTTGTTCACGGGAATAAGGATGATTCCACTCACCAACAATCAAACTTTCCGCAGTGTGAGGAGCATTTTTCAAAACATTATCTTCAATGTCCATCTTACCAAATTCAATTGCCGCAACTTCCTCACGAATCGCAATCAAAGCATCACAAAAACGATCTAATTCTTGTTTAGATTCACTTTCCGTTGGTTCTACCATAATTGTTCCCGCAACAGGCCAAGAAACAGTAGGTGCATGAAAACCATAATCCATTAACCGCTTCGCAACATCATCAATTTCGATATGCGCTGATTTCTTCAAAGAACGCAAATCTAAAATACATTCATGTGCCACTAAACCATTTTTTCCCTGATACAAAACCGGATAATAAGACTCTAATTTCTTAGCCATGTAATTAGCATTCAAAATTGCGATTTTGGTTGCTTGCGTCAACCCATCTGCACCCATCATGATAATATACATCCAAGAAATCACTAGGATACTTGCACTACCCCAAGGTGCAGCCGAAACAGCGCCCAAATCACCACCCATTCTCACTACAGAATGTCCAGGAAGGAAGGGGACAAGGTGGGAAGCCACACCAATGGGACCCATACCGGGACCACCACCACCATGAGGAATACAGAAAGTTTTGTGTAAGTTCAAATGACAGACATCTGCACCAATATCACCAGGACGACAAATACCTACTTGGGCATTCATATTAGCCCCGTCCATGTAAACTTGTCCACCATGTTCATGAATAATGGCACAAATTTCTTGAATTGCTTCTTCAAATACCCCATGAGTTGATGGATATGTCACCATTAAAGCTGCTAATTCATTGCTATGTTTTTCAGCTTTGGCTTTTAAATCCTCAACATCAATATTCCCATGATCATCACAAGCAACTCCGACAACTTTCATCCCACACATTACCGCACTTGCAGGATTTGTTCCATGTGCAGACTGAGGAATTAAACAAATATTTCGATGTCCTTCTCCCCGACTTTGATGATATTCATGAATTACCAAAAGTCCTGCATATTCACCTTGAGAACCTGCATTTGGTTGTAAAGAAATTCCCGCGAAACCTGTAATTTCTCCTAACCATGCTTCCAGTTGTTGGAACAAAATTTGATAACCTCTAGTTTGAGAAATTGGCGCAAAAGGATGTATTTTCCCAAATTCTGCCCAAGTTACCGGAATCATTTCCGAAGTTGCGTTTAACTTCATGGTGCAAGAACCCAAGGGAATCATTGATGTTGTTAATGATAAATCCTTGCTTTCTAGTTGATGTAAATAACGTAATAACTCAGTTTCTGAATGGTAACGGTTAAAAACTGGGTGAGTGAGATATTTACTTGTTCGTGATAATGAGTAATGAGAAATTGATAATTCTTTCGCAGCAAAAGGTAACTGATCTTTCAGCGCGAAAATTTGCCAAAGGTCAATTAAATCTGCTTCTGTGGTAGTTTCATCTAAAGAAATACCCACAGTGGAATTATCAAAAATTCTCAAGTTGATATTTCTCTCATTTGCAGCGTCGAGAATTGCATCTAATTTGGTATTTCCTAATTCTACTCGCAAGGTATCAAAGAAGTTTTCCGAACTGATTTGATAACCTAACTTTTTCAGTCCTGCTGCTAAAGTTGCGGTAAGTTCATGGATATTTTCGGCGATCGCTCTCAATCCATCCGGTCCATGATAAACTGCATACATACTCGCCATAACTGCAAGTAGAACCTGTGCCGTACAAATATTACTGGTGGCTTTATCTCTGCGAATGTGCTGTTCACGGGTTTGCAAAGCCAGACGTAAGGCAGGTTTACCATTTACATCCTTGGACACCCCAATAATTCGCCCTGGAACAAGCCGTTTATACTCTTCCTTAGTGGCAAAATAAGCAGCGTGTGGTCCCCCAAAGCCCAAGGGAATACCAAACCGCTGGGTACTGCCTACAGCAATATCCGCCCCTAATTCACCGGGGGGTGTGAGTAATGTTAAACTTAAAGGATCAGCCGCTACAGTCACCAATGCACCCTGAGCATGGGACTTTTCTATAAAATTGCGATAGTCGTAAATTGTGCCGTCGGTTGCGGGATATTGGAGAATAGCACCAAAGATAGTTGCAGAAAAATCAAAAGTTTGATGATCACCGATAATGATATTAATGCCTAAAGGTTTAGCGCGTGTTTGTAATACATCAATGGTTTGAGGATGACATTCACTAGAAACAAAATAGTTATGTGATTTGTTTTTGCACACACCATAGCTCATACTCATTGCTTCTGCGGCTGCTGTTGCTTCATCAAGCAAAGAAGCGTTAGCAATTTCTAAACCCGTCAAGTCAATAATCATGGTTTGGAAATTTAACAACGCTTCCAAACGTCCTTGGGCAATTTCTGGCTGATAAGGGGTGTAAGCTGTATACCAACCGGGATTTTCTAAAATGTTGCGTTGAATGACTGCGGGGGTGATACAGTCATAATAACCCATGCCAATAAATGAACGATAAACCTGATTTTTATCAGCTATCTGTTTTAACATTCCCAATGCTGCATATTCGCTTTGTGCGGCTGGTAAGTTTAGGGTTTCATGAAAGCGAATCCCCTGTGGTACTGTTTTATTAATGAGATCATCAAGGCTGGAAAGACCTAATATATCCAGCATTTGTTGAACATCATCCGGGTTTGGTCCAATGTGTCTTTGTGTAAAGTTGCTCTGTTTCTGGTTACTGTGAGTTTGAATGCGCGGGGGATTAGCTACCACAAGTTATTCTCCAAAGATTTCTGTATTAATATATTGTAATGATCACTTTTGGATATTAGGGTTTTTTCTATATCTTGATTTTGTTGCGCGCAATCCCTTTTAGGGATCTCGTAGAGTAGACGCTAAGGAGCAAAGACGCAAAGGAAGAGGTTTTAAGTGTTGGTTGAATTTGTTGATTGGTAATGTTGCCATTTTTGTTGTAATCGTTTTCTTTTTTCTTGGGTTAATTTATGGAAACAGTGGGGACAAGAAATACCTTGTTCATATTCGGGTGAAGATTTATCTGCTTCGGAAATGGGATATCCACAACAAAAGCATAATTCATGATATCCCGCTTCTAAGTCATGATTAACTGTGTTTCTTTCATCAAAAACAAAACATTCTCCTTCCCATAAACTTTCTTCTGGGGGAATTTCTTCTAAATATTTGAGAATGCCTCCTTGCAGGTGATAAACTTCTGTAAACCCTTGAGAAAGTAAATAGGAGGAGGCTTTTTCACAGCGAATACCTCCAGTACAAAACATAGCTACTTTTTTATGTTTTTTAGCATCAAGATGTTTTTGGACATATTCGGGAAAGTCTCGAAATATTTGTGTTTGCGGATTTTTTGCACCTTTGAATGTGCCAATGGTGACTTCATAATCATTGCGGGTATCAATGACGGTGACTTCGGGGTTAGAAATTAATTCGTTCCAATCTTCAGGTTTTACATAAGTTCCTACTTTTTCATGGGGGTTAACTTCTGGTAATCCTAAAGTGACAATTTCTGGCTTTAATTTAATTTTTAATCGCTCAAAAGGCGGAATTTCTGTATAAGATTCTTTATGTTCTATATCTGCAAACCGTGAATCATTACGAAGAAAGGTTAAAACTGCATCAACTTGTTGACGAGAACCAGCAATTGTGCCGTTAATTCCTTCCTGTGCTACTAAAATAGTTCCTTTAATCTCTTGTAATTGACAGAAGGATAATAAAGCTGCTTGCAGTTCGCTACAATCAAGCAGATTCACGAATTTATACATTGCAGCCACAACAATCAGATTTTCTGGTTTCATAATCTTGGTAATTAAAAAATAAACATTAATGAATTATGAACCAAAGATCCCCGACTTCTTTAAGAAGTCGGGGATCTGAACTTACCGTAATCCCCATTAATTGCTTTGAGAAATGGTATAGCTCAAACGGATTTATTTTATGATGTGGGTGGCTGTTC
Organism: Dolichospermum sp. OTE_75_concoct_329_sub; assembly: GCA_031376645.1. Classification (GTDB taxonomy): domain Bacteria; phylum Cyanobacteriota; class Cyanobacteriia; order Cyanobacteriales; family Nostocaceae; genus Dolichospermum. The sequence goes on from JANMEE010000023.1 coordinate 5,385, forward strand.
TGGGAACATACATTTATCAGAGTCACAACCACTAGGGCCAGCTTCTGATAATTCCCCTAAATCGTAACGACTTAACGCCCCACAGAAATCATCTGTTTTCCGTCGTGTTTTTACTTCTCTAGATAAGCGTTCATAAGTGGCTTTGTCTATTGGTTCAAAGGGTAAACGGGGGAAAGATTGCAAATCGTCAAACCGCGCTAACAACGCAGCAGAAATATAGCCTTCATCATTTTGGATGGCTTCATAGATGCGTGTTCCCAAAATTTCAACTTCTTCAGAACGTAGTTCCAAAGTTGCTGAGGTGTTATGGGTGACATAGTGATTCTGTACTTGCATGATAAAGTCTAACTGCGCTAAGGCAGAAAACTGAGATACATCAATTACGTCAGCGCCAGGTAAATCTGCCCAAGATACAGCGACGGGGATTTCTACTAACCATTCTGTACACCGAGGATCAAAAGGATCGTTGAGTAAGTTGCCGGTTTCGTCTTTGTCAGATTGGGAGGGGATGATGTTGTAACCATAGTCTATACAAGCTAGGGCTACGGGGTCATTTTTACGGAAGGTAATGCGACGGATGAATCTTTGTGCCTTTGGGGGATGCCAACCAGGTGAAGCACCTGTTAAGAGGGATTTGGTATTGTGAGACTTCAGCGCACCTTGCCAGTACCAAGAATCGTCATCGTTTACACCTGCCACTGCAAAGTCATAACTGTAATCGGGTGTGGTTTCAAACTCGATGGTAGCTACTCGATAGGGACTAAACGCAAACTGACGTTTCGGCGCAAATAGCGGACGTAAAGCACACTTTCGACTATGGGTATTGAGATAAGCCAGAGACTCTGGTTGAGATAGCATTCGGCTTAAGGACAAACCCCACTTATGTTTAGTTTTCTGTAAGTTCTCTCCCCGGGTGTTATGGAAAATTGAGAAGCAAAGTCCCACAGCTTCAGCCACTTGTTGTAAGTTGCGGATAAATGCTTCACTAGCAGAGTCAATTGACAATGCTCCTCTTTGACGGACACAGCCATCTGTATCAATTAGACCACAGAAAAAGGACAGGATTGTTTCTCGTGATGACCGGCGAATTGCTTGAGGGATGCGGTCAAGATCAATACTATGAGATTTGTCTAGTTGATTGAGTTTCAGCCAGTCAAACAATTGTTTGCAAGCAAAAGTTAGTTCTCCTCGTGAATTGTCATTGCGCGGATCATAACTAACAGTTCCAGTTAGTCCAAACCATTTCTTGGAAATGTTTTGTAGTCGTTCTACTAGATCAAATTCTTGAGCATTAAAGGCAAAACGAATCCGATATTTGTTTTCACTGAAAGCACCATCTCCAAACAAGCAACCTAAAAAGTAACCAATTTCAGGGTTAAGAGTGGTGGGAGTAATAATCTCTTTGGTTAAGACACCCCGGCTATGTCCCTCTGTTTCTTGACGATAATCACGAGTGTATTGGAGAGGATTAATACTCAAAAGTAGAGCATCTTCCTGTTTGCTATATTCTCCCAGAGAATAGGCGATTTGCATACCTATAGTTAGTTGGTCAGCACGCACCCAGGAATTATCTACAGAGAAACGATGGTTAGGAGTCATGCGTAAGACTCGACCGTTTTCTAAGGTAATTCGCACTAAGTTCAGGGGCTGATTAGCGATCGCTTTATCTGCCGCTATACCCTTACGAACACTCAGGTCTAATCCTTCTGTTTCGCCACTTCCCGCATCTATAATTTCATCAGCGTAAAGCAATCCTTGATCAAATATCCGTAATGCTGTGCGATCTAAACAACCAGCGGGCTGAACCGTAGTACAACGGTTGGGGCGTTTGATCTGATGGCGATCGCAATATTCCCACACTACTTGATGAACTACATCTTTCCAGCGGTTGAGATATTTTTGCTCACCACGTTTAAATATCAGTCCTTGGGGGGTTTCTGGTCTTCCTGCTTCCCACCAGCGTAACCAATCTGTACCAAAAGCATGGACAAAGAAGTCAAATAAACCGGTGAAGGATACACCGACAATGGGATCTAATTCCCGGCTGTATTGATAGCGGGGTTCTAGGAATTGATGATTTAACAGCGCGACGACGGAAAGCGCACCAGCAGTAAATGCCTCTTCTTGTTCTTTATAGTTGTCAGGGTCGAGTTGGTTTAAGTGTACCTCCGAAAGATTACAGTGGAAATTGCTACCAATGATTTCTCCGCAATTGTGTGCAACAAACCCATTAGCATCAAAGCGAGATACGCCAGGTACAGTGCAATCATAAACAGACTCTTCACCATCAAAGGTAATAGATTCAATCCTGACATCGAACCGTTCTTTATAGAGATTGCGCTTATACCTTGACAACAAAGAGTCTAACAACTCAGCTTTTTTAGGTTCTTGGAAACCAACTATGTGTTGAAATATTTGAATGTTACCTTTAGCAATAACTAATTCATGTTGAGTCTTGCAAAAATACTCAGTCAAAACTTTCTTGCTATTAGGTAACATTCTCAGACCTTCTGGTCTACGATCCTTGTAGATTTTACTGGCAATACCTAATCGTAAAAGCATCCTTTGTATAGCTTCTAAATTAGGTAAATCACTTTGCGCTAAACGAACGCTAATTCCCTTGTCATGGTTCCCTTGTACACTTCCATCAGCGTCAAAAATACCTCTAAGAAAACCACAATAGAAATCGTAGCTTGCTTGCTCAATCTCGGAAGTGACTTTTTTATGTTTATGTGCTAAACCAAAAGCACTAGCCAGTTTTGCGAGGCTCGCAGAACTAACTTGAAAATATTTGTTTGTTTGGTGGTAAACACCTCTCAAATCCTGAGAATATTGAAGTGGTCTTGGTAAATTATTCACTAATGAAAGAGCAAATTCTTTCATCTCAGTTTGAGTTTCTCCCCAGTAGCGTAGTGATGCCTGATAGCTATAGTTAGCATCATTTACTGAGAAACAACCATCACCTAACAAGCTACCTAGTAACCAACCTTCCGCGTGTGTACCTAAACCATCCCAAGGATTTATATTCTTATGGTCATGAATTAGTATTCGATCACCAGGGTTTAAGTCTTTGACTTCACACCATTCTGAGTATTGCTTATGTTGAGTTTGTGCGGTAATTTTTAAAACTTGATGATTCTCGGTAAGCCTTAAAGAGTAACCTTCTTTGGTTTGTAACTTGACTACAGGTTTCACTCCTGTGAAGAAAAAACCATCAGATGTAGTGCTAAAAAGTTCACCGTTTACATAAACAGCTAATTGTTTGCCAATTAAATCTTTAACTTGCCTTGCACCGTGTTCTGTATGTATCCAAGTATCCGAGGTTATACACGGATTTAAACCAAACCTACCTGTTCTATGTTCTAGCTCATTAGCATCAATTTCAGGATGGTATTCTTGTATCCATTCTTTAGCTTTTCCTTGTTCATAAGCTTGCAAAAAGTCTTTTTTAAGTTCTGCTGTATTTAATAAATCAGCATTAGCTCTAGCGACTGCTTCACCAGCCCATTGAATTGCCCCTTCACCGCTATAGTATTGTTTACGTACAGCAGCAATGGATTCTTCTAAGGTTGGTTTGCGGTGAAAGACTCGTGTATGGTTGGACATCCGCAAAGAATCACGCTCTGGATCTATGCGCCAGTTACCTTCTGCGTCTTGTTGCCAGAGATTATCTTTAGCAGTTGCGCCTTGTTCATCTTCGGAAACGAATTGACGCATACCGGCACTGTTAGAAACTAAAATACCTTCACACACAAATTCATGAATACTGGCAACTTCAATATCATAGGTTTGTGCAGTCCGTACATTCATTTCTACCCCCAAAACTTTGACTGGAATTAATTCAGTTGTTTCAGGAAGATATTTTTTCAAAGTAGGGAGTATCATTTGTTCCTGACTATTACTCCATCCATATTGGTAGGAGTTAATAATTGGACGTACCATAGTTTTTGGGAAACCATGATCTTTAAATGATTTTGGGGTTTGACGTTTTTGGCTAGAAAATTGCAGGGAATATTTTTCAAAGCAGTTTTCAACAGATTGATATGCTGCTGCACCAACTGTGACTAATTCACCTTCCCATTTACCAGTTTGCTTGCGAATTGAACTACACATCCGGGTTGTAATTCCCAGGGATGCGTACAATGCTTGAATTTGCTGTAAAAATCTCTGGTAAACTGAAGCTACTAAAACGCCTTGAGAATGACAGCCATCTGCATCAGCAAGACCGGCTAGGTAAGCTTTACGAATGTCGGCTGTACCTAATAATATGCAATCAGGGATATTTAAGGGTTGAAATGGTTGTTTGAATAATCCCAGATATTGGTTTAAAGCTGCTGAGTTAAATTGTAACTCGTAGGCTTTGGTTTTGCATTGTTCTGGGGTTCTTATGGTGTGAGTTTCTAAACCAAATTCATTCCCAACGGCAATTAAACGGTCTAAAATATTGGGGTCATCTTCATGAACGCGGAATCTGACTCTTGAACCATCAGAACTAACTGAACCATCACCCTGTAAATAGCCGATGAAGTAAGCAGCATCGGGAGTTAAGGCAGGAATAGTAATTTTTTTGGTTTTACCTTCGACTTTACCTCGAAACTCAGGCAGTTCAGTAGGTGTACCGGGTATAGTTCGTGGTACGAATATTAAGCGATCGCCTGATTGCAAATCCTGAGCCTTCACCATTTGATAATTGCCGTACACATCTGTGAAAACGGCAACTTTATGATCGGCTGTACATTCAAAGCTGCCATCTTGAGTTTGAATACGGCAAAGAGATTGTTCACCTTGAACAAAGAAGTTAGTAACAGGATAGAAACCCTTACTGGTAAGAACGCGATCGCCTACACGCACCTTAGCAATGGGAACTAAGCCTGATTCTGTATGAACTAAGGCCTCTTCAGGAAGACAGCGCCGAATATTTCCAGCAACAATTGTGACAGCAGCCTCATCAATTAACAAACAGCATTCAACTGAGGTTAACTGTCTTCCTATTGCCTTATTGAGAATAGAAGCACAACGCTGATACAATCCAGGTAATTTCACAGGATTAGCCATACCGCCAAAGCCTTTGAGGGTTTCCCCAGATTGGCGCACATCGCTAATATCAACAATTACCTGAACGTCACCTGTAAAGCGTTCATCGGTAGAAAGTTCTAAAAGGGTTTGATAGGATTTTACCCAACCTTCACGGCTGTCTCCAACGTGGATAGTAGCGGTATTAGCTTCTATATGGGTTTGTGTAAATTCACGACGCTGTGCTTGGGGTGTACTGCCAATTTCACCTTTGATCGTGATACTCAGGCGATTACGGATAGTAGGCAATTGATTAATATACTGCGGTTCGATAATAGCACCTGTACCACAGCCCATCATAGCCAAATCCATCATTAAACCGAAGGCTTTCCAGTCTACAAGGTTGGTAGAGGTGCAGTTATAAGCACCAGAGAAGTTTTTGGATTTGGTTAACCAATCTGTGCCACCAACCCACATCCAGCGTCCACTAGGGAGGGCTTTCATGTTCCGCTGCATCTTGTCTAAAATTGCAGCTTCTTGACGGGTAAGTTTGCCTAATTCGACTAAACCGCGTAAAGTGCGATCGCATACCTGGTCCCATGTTTCTCGTAAACCTGCCTCTGTGCGACGGCTGTAGGTTCTAAAAAACACGGGATTGGCTGCTGGAGCAGTTTCGGGAAAAGATGCACTCTGACGTTTACGTTCCAGTTCTTGAACCATAATAAACTTTTGTTGCTGACTTACAAATTAAGACTATAACGCCAACTAGTTAGAGATGGAAGATTGCCAAATTTACCACTTGGCGCTATATCTTGTAATGTGTAAATTATAGCTATATTTTGTCTAAGTAAAAAACCCTGACTGGAGGACAGGGTTATAAACTCTCATAGTTTTAAGGTGATTCCTAGAATAAAAATTACTAAACAACATCATTAATCGGTGGATACTTTTTTAAAAATCACCTAAGCATAAATAGTAAGTAAAGATTCTAATTCATTAGTATCAGTTACAATTTTACGTAATTGTTCACTGAAATAAATAACTTCATAATTAGGTGCAAGTTCTTTTTGCAGTTGCTTCCACAAACTAATACCTTCTTTTTCAAAAGCTGCTTCTTCTTCTGGACTCAAATCTGGGGAGTTAGCAGGATCTTGCCAATTTAATGATGCATTATAACTAATTGCCCAATTGTTTAGGCGGTTAATGGTTTCTTTACTGAGGGGCAGTCTTGCTGGATTGATATTACCAACTTTATCAGCATCTGCCCACCATAAAGGGTCACACCCATAATCAGCCATTAATTTAATTTTAATTGTCATAGCTACTGAGGGGGAATTATGGTAAGGATGCAGGATTAGCTCCAACTATATAACCATTATCACTTACTGTCACTGCTATGCAATGCTTTTTTCCATTAAAAATTATTTCATAAATTTCTCTTCGAGGTTCTACTGTTCCTTGATAACCAAGAAATATTCCATTAGTTACAGCAGCAATAACAACATCAGAGATTTCATTCTCAGCAATTCCCCGGTTGGCAAAATCTTCTTGATGTCCCTCCAAAATATGTAATAGTCCACTTCCTCTTTTACCAGGTTTTCCCTGTTCTAAAAATACGATTTTGCCATTTGCTTGTTTAGCAATTTTTACTATTTTTTCAGGGGTATGCTTAATGTTAAGTTGGGAAAGTTCGGCAAGTAAGGCTAATTTTTCAGCACTATTCATTTTTTCCTCCTTAAATTGGGGGTATGTTCTGTTTGTTCGTTCACTAACCCCAACTTAGAAAGGGAATTTTAGCAGACAAAGAATTTTTAGGTACGGATTACCGTACAATCTTGGAAATATTAATTACAACCAAATTTAAAAATGTCTCTTCCACCTTGGCGAAGTTTAATTACTCGCGCACTACATAAAAACCGCAGTCTAGCTTATTCCCGTTATGTCCAACTAGCAACGGTGCGAGAAAATGGTTTTCCTGCTAATCGTACCGTCGTGTTTCGCGGCTTTTTAGACGATACAAATCAGCTAAAATTTATTACCAATATTCGTAGTGAAAAAGCCGAACAAATAGCAAAACAACCAGCAGCGGAAATTTGTTGGTATTTTCCTAACACCAGAGAACAATTTCGGATTACTGGAAAATTAACTTTAGTTACTGCTAATTCTCACCTCAATTTGCAACCAGCGAGAATCAAAATGTGGCAAGAATTAAGTGATGCAGCTAGGTTACAATTTGTTTGGCCTGATTCTGGTAAAGCGAGAGTGACAACACCAGAAGCATTTACACCACCAGCACCAGATACAATACAACCAGTAGAAAATTTTTGTTTATTATTACTTGAACCGACAAAAGTAGATCATTTAGAATTGCGGGGTGAACCACAAAATAGATGGGTTTACTGCTACAATGAAAACCAAGAATGGTTGACTGAAGCCATAAACCCATAATTTTGATTTTTGTTTTTTTAAATTCCTGCACCATCAAAAAATTCTTGAATCTGTTTATCTCGAAGATTACAAAAATTGTGTTCTTTTGGTAATTCATCTGCTTGCAGGAATTGACCAATTAAAACCGGAGTTTTTGCGGGAGTTTGCAAAGCTTGAATTTGTGCTTCTAATGCTTCAATGCGGTCAACTAAGGTGCGAATTATTTGAGCTTCTGAGTCTGGTAAATTACTATGTTCTAAAGGTGAAACGCGAACGCCAGAACGATAAATAATCCGACCGGGAACACCAACAACGGTACAACTAGATGGTACATCTCTCAATACCACTGAACCTGCACCAATGCGAACATTATCCCCAATTTCGATATTGCCTAAAACCTTTGCACCAGCGCCAACAACGACATTTTCGCCTAATGTGGGGTGACGTTTACCACTTTCTTTACCTGTTCCCCCCAGGGTGACACCTTGATAAATCAGCGCGTAGTTGCCGATAATGGCTGTTTCCCCAATGACTACTCCCATTCCGTGATCAATAAATACGCCTTCACCAATTGCAGCCCCTGGGTGAATTTCAATACCAGTTAAAAACCGCGCAATGTGAGAAATCAAGCGGGGGAAAAAGGGAATACCAATACTATACAACCAGTGAGCAAAGCGGTGGAAAATTAGGGCTTGCAAACCTGGATAGCAAAACAGAACCTCCAGCCAATTCCGGGCTGCGGGGTCACGTTCAAAAATGATGCGAAAATCGGCACGGAGTCTAGAGAACATTGAGATAGTACCCTTGATAGCACAACAAGCTACTCTCCCATCTTATCGTGACTTGGAGATGTCTATTGGTAATTGGTGATTAAAAATTCTTGCGCTTTGATTATTTAGTGCAGTTGCAAGAATACACCACCTTTGAGTCTTCCTGGTTCACTGCTATAACTGCTAAATGTCAGCGATTTTAAATTATTGAATAATGGTTTACCTAAAACTTCTACAAATTTAAGCAAAGGTAGTTGACGTTTGAGAATATCTTGACTGTTTTCCCAATCTAAATAAATATATCCTTGGTTGGGTTGGGGAATCACAGTAATAGCATTTTGAAATTGGGGATTTTCTAGGAGAGATTTTTGCTTTTTACTCAAAGCTGCTTTGAGTGTCTTTAAGTCAGAACTAAAAACTTCATAATTATCTAAATTTGTATGCACTCCCTTAATTTTGGTATCAACATTAATAGATGTGTTATTTTCACTTGTTGCTGTAACTTGTGTCCAAGCAGATACTTTTTGTGCATCTAAAGTTAAGGAACTAACATTTAAACCACCCTTCCTAGCAATATGATCTAAATGTGCTATACCTGATACCAATTCTGGAGTTTTTTCGACTATAAATAACCAATGAGGAGTTAGATTTTCTGAATTATGTAATAAAGCTATGGCATATTCTCCCTTTGCCCAATTAAAAATATCCTGATTAAAGTTTAATCCTAAGCTTTTTTGGATATCTATCAAAGGTTTTAGTAATCGAGAACTACCATCTTGACTAGAACCATAGATAGTTGCTGTTCCTTGTTGCCACAGTTTTGCTAAATTGCTATTACCTAAATTACTCAAATTTGTGCCAGCGATCGCCAAAGTTGTGGATGCTGGAATATACTGTAATGCTTCTACAGGTTGAGATAGTGGCAAAGATGAAGTTATAACTTGTGAATTTGTTAAAAATGTGCTTTCTGCTAACCAGCCTTGGGAATTTAAGACTAAAGAGAGAATTTGGCTATTGTAAGTTGATTCTGCCAATTCTAAACCTTGCCACTTTGCAACTAGAGGCAAATTCAAGAAAGTTACAGCTATAGCATTTTTAGAGATTTGTTGAATAGATTTTTGATATTCAAGAGAACTAATTAAGTTTAAATCTGGTGCTTGTAAATTATTAATTGCTGCTTTGATTACTTGAGGATGATTTGCCAGCAAAACAAAATTATTAACAACTGCACCGGCTAAACTATTTTGGATTTTTTCACCTGGTAAATCTTCTGGATAATCATAAATAACCTTTACACCTTTGTACCTTTCAACCTCTAAAGTCGTCCCACTGAAAGCCCGATTAGAAAATAACAACTCTAAAAACTCGCGGCTTTTCTGAGGTTTTGCAGTGGCGATCGCCATTAAATACCCAGTTTGGAGTCCATTGTCTGGGTCACGGTCTATATCTATGGTAGTTACAGCTAAGGTAATTTCATCACTCAACCAGGGTTTAATATCATTTTGATAATCTATATTACTTTTTGCTAGTAAGCGATTTTTGAGTTGAGAAAATGCGCCTTTTGGTTCTATTGTCTGTAAAGCGTCAGGATTTACCAATAATGAAACCATCGCGGGTGAGGACTTGGAAACAAATATGACCGCACTGGGTTGAGAGTTCTGAATCAGCAGATTAACAGGATTTTTTCCAGAAAACCAGTAAAAACAGGCGATACCAATTAATAGCAGAGTAATGACACCAGCGACTAGGAAACCAAGTCTAATATTTTTTGTTGAGTATTGACTGTTCATAAAATTATTTATATTTTCTAGCTTTTCTGCCAACATGAATAGTATAGGATTTTTTAGAAAAATTTCATGACAGATACATCATTTGATCAACCTTTTTCCGAAATTACTGTCCAGGAACTAGCAAAACGTCTTTCCAGTGATAAAGAAACGCTTCAGTTAATAGATGTGCGTGAACCCCAGGAACTTGCTTTATCACGGATAGATGGATTTGTCAATCTTCCTCTGAGTGAATATGAGCAATGGAGTCAGCAAGTTTCTGTCCGCTTTGATCCGTCCGCAGAAACTCTTGTTCTCTGTCATCATGGTATTCGCTCTGCTCAGATGTGTCAGTGGTTAGTTACTCAAGGATTTACACAAGTTAAAAATATTACTGGCGGTATTTCCGCTTACTCAATTTTTGTTGATCCTTCAGTTCCCCAATATTAAGACCCACCAGAGGAACACGGGAAGCTCCCAACCTTCCCGTCTTCAGACCGAAGGGGAAAACCGACTCGTGCCGAATTTATTCGCCTTCAATATTATGGTATGATTGAGTTGTCAGTACAAGACATAAAAACCTACCGGGGGACTCTTGGAAAGTATACGCCTGTCAAATATGATTTCGCCCTTTTGGGCAAACGAAATCAGGGCAGGAAGGAAAATTCCCTGCTAATGCCTTTGGTTTAGATGATATGCACGGTAATGTCTGGGAATAGTGTGAAGATAATATCAAATATACAAATAAATTAAATACGCGACGTAACGCACCAAGATTAATTGTCTGAATCAGGATAACCAGGATTAAAGGATTTACAGGATGTTAGTTTAAGTTAAGGATTTTTTCCGATGTAAGAATTTGTGTGATGTAGAGATTTTTGATTTCCGATTTTTCGCTAATTCGATATTAACTTACACACATTGAGAATTAATCATCAAACGAATATTCAAAATGTCAAACTTCAAACCAAAATCCTGTAAATCCTTAAATCCTGGATATCCTGATTCAGACAATTTCTATATTAATCATCAAATCAATATTCAAAACATCAAACTTCAAACCAAAATCCTGTAAATCCTCAAATCCTGGATATCCTGTTCACGTAGTGTGGCGTTAGCCATTTCTGACAATATAAAGAATCCCAAAACTTAGTATATATGCGCGAACAGATTTCTAGATATAACATAAGCATAGCCGAAACTCGAAACACTGTCAACCCCCCTAGCTGAAATAACCAAAACTCGTCCAATTATTGACATCATTCTCAATAAATCTGAGAATAGACCCCCCATTATTGACAAAGAACTTTTTTCCCAAAATCCCATACAAATAACTTATATCCTCTCCGCGACTCTGCGAGAGCAAAAAAATCACAATGCCTATATAGTATTTAGTGAAAACCCAAAATAATCAACTATTTAAAAAATGCCATCTATCGTTACTCTCACCATTACCACAGGGAAACTTTCAGGAAAACAATATATATTCGATAACCGTGTATATTAAGAAATAATCCTGTTCCCATTCGTCAACGTGATAGTAGTATCCCTGAAAATTTAGCAGAAGTCATAGATTTGGCATTAACAGAAAAACCGCAAATTCATTTTCAATCTGCGGCTGATTTTAAAGCAGCTTTGTTAAAGTCTCTTTGATTTCTACTTCCTTAACACAACCACACAGATTTAATTCCCCCCAGTCGTTTTAGTGACTTGAGGATCTAAAACAATCTGTACCCCAGTTATATCTACATGATAAGTCCATGATTGACTTTTGACTTTGACAATTACTTCCCAACCTTTAACAGGATCAAATATTTGAGCGCAAACTTCACCGAAGTTAAATACACAGGAATTACTAAAAGTTTTCTGAGTTGATTGCATAATTTTCAAAGAACTTACCGCTAAACCAGAGCGTTTAGAAGCATCACTCAAAACCAGATTAGCGATTTTTTTCGGTAATTGATTACTGCTAATTTTTGGATCTAACAGAACTTGTGAACCGGATTTATTGACATGATAAGTCCAAGATTGTTCTTTCACTTGGACAACTACAATCCAACCGGGAATAGGATTATATTCCTTTGTACAAACTTCCCCAAATTTAAAAATACAGGGATTACTAAAATTTGTAGATGTAACTTGAGTAATTTGCAAATCAGGAATTTTCACCCCAGAAACTCTAGAAGCATCCCTTAACACCGCTTGAGAAATAGATTTAGGTAAAGTATTTTGGTTTAACTGTGACTGTTCGGGATTTTTAGCATTTGCAGATGTACTATTTTCAGTTACGCCTAAACTACAACCTAATAAACTTGTGATCATGAAAACCAAAACAAAGATTTGCGGAAAACTGCGGTTAATGTACATTTGAGAAAATAGCCTAGTAATTAATTTCATAGCGACATAAATCTGATAATTAAATTATTTTAACTTATTAAACTAGATTAAATCTAATCTATAGAAACTAACACAAAAATCATTTTCAAGACTCATTCCTCTGCGATCTCTGTGTCCTGGAGTGGTTCGTTTTCTCTTTAAATTTTCCCCATTGCCAAAAGTGCTGTTCCATAAGCTGCTTCTGTATTAATTGATGAAACAATTGGTACCTTTAAACAACGTTGACGAATAGCTGTCCAAGCAGGATTAGCAGCACCACCACCGGCTGTATAAATATGAGTCAATGGATCTGCACCTAAGTTTTGCAATAATTCATATCCTCGTGTTTCTATTCTAGCCATACTTTCTAATAAACCATGCAGAAATTCTTTATTGTCATCTGGACGTGGTTCTAGTTTTGGTAATAATTGGGGATCATTAATCGGAAAGCGATCGCCTGGTTTTAATAATGGATAATAATCTAAATCACTAGCTTGAGTTGGATCAATTTCCGCACTTAACCTCACCAACTCGACATCACTAAAAAAATGCTTTAAAACAGCACCACCCGTATTAGAAGCACCTCCAGTCAACCACAAATCTCCTAAACGATGGCTATAAATTCCATATCGCGCATCTTCGATTCTCTGACGACTTAAAAGTTTTAGTACCAAAGTTGAACCCAGAGAAGTTACCGCTTCCCCCGGAAATTTAGCTCCACTGGCTAGAAAAGCCGCAATACTGTCTGTTGTGCCTGCAACCACCAAACAATCGTCTTTAAAGCCAAATTCAGTCACAATCTGGGGACATAATTCACCAATAGCCGTCCCCGGTGCTAAGACTTGTGGTAATTGGAGGGGAATTTGTAACTGTTCCAACCATTTGGGATATTGCAATTTTTCCACGTCATAACCCAGTTTTAACGCGTTGTGGTAATCGCTAATACCTAACTTCCCATGCAAAAGAAATCCCAGCCAATCGGCTTGATGCAATAGATATCGAGCTTTTGCAAAAGAAGGTAATTCCTGCATCCAGAGGAGTTTCGCTAGACTAGACGTAGCACTTAACACAGTATGGTTAGGTGGTGCAATCCGGCTCAACCTTTCTAAAGCCGTTATCCCCCGACCATCGTTGTACAGTAGCGGCGCGTCTATAGGCTCTCCAGCCCCATCAGTCAGCAAAATAGTGGAAGAAGTCCCATTAATAGCGATCGCCCCTATTTCTCGCTTTAACACCCCCGGAATTTGCCCTAAAAGACTCCATAGAGCCTGTCGCCAACATTGCATCCAATCCATAGTCCCAGTCTGCCAACAATGGCGCATTTCGGACAGAATCGCACCTTCTTCATCAATTACCACACCCCTTGCACCAGAAGTGCCAAAGTCAATACCAAGGGATAAACTCATAGATTTAGGGAATAGGGAACAGGGAACAGGGAACAGGGAACAGGGAATAGGGAACAGGGAACAGGGAACAGGGAACAGGTGGGAGGAAGATATTTTTCAGTGACCAGTGACCAGTGACCAATGACCAATGACCACTGACAACTGACAAATTTACAGTTTTTGTTGCATCTTGTAACAAGATGTTTCCTAATCCTGCTAAAACAGGGAAAAGTAATAGACAGAGTGTTGAAAATCAAGTTCACCTTAGGAGGATTTCCATCATGCCTATCTCAGATACTCAAGTTTACATTGCTTTGGTTGTGGCTCTAATTCCAGGAATTCTAGCTTGGCGGTTAGCTACAGAACTATACAAATAACACTGATGTAACTCTGTTACAAGTGATCAACTCCAGTACAAGTAAGTGCGATTTCCAAATGCTTGTGGTTATAAGCTATGGGAATTTTGGAAATTGCACCTTACCTTACTAGTACAGTAAGGCGTAAGTTAATGAACCATTCCGAATTTGTGAAAAGCTGATGCTGTATTCATTCCCAATTCTAAATTCCGAGAAAGCGGTACTAAGTAATATTTTATTCATCTTAATACTTGTATAAATTTCCCAAAAATGGAGTAATATGGCAGCTAAATTAAGCCGCAATTAGCACCTGTTTGCTTTTGACGGTCATTACCGTAAATTATGCAAGCCTTTTGTTAGCACCATGAATGCGTTTCAACCATCCAAACCTCCTCTACAACCTGTAGAACAACGCCGAACTACACCAAGACCTAAACGGTATTTACGCCAACGAGCTTATCAGGTAATGGCACTAGAAACTACAGCCAAAGTAGCAGTCAATATAGTTATTAGTACAGCAGCGGTATCTGCTTTAGTACAATTATTGCCTTATCATTGGTCACAGCAGGATAAGTTACGAACAGTCCGTACCGAAGTAAAAGTTATGGAAGGGCGGGTGCAAAATTTACAGACAGAATTTAGCCGCAACTTTGATCCTGGTGAAGCTAAGAGTATTATGCAACAAAAATCATTCCGTTTTGACCCTAATCAGCGTCCAGTTATATTGATGAATCAAGATCAGACTGTAACGGAACAATCTAATTCAGCGCCATAAAAGTGCAGAAAATATATTAATTATCACGGTTATGAGGGTGACTACCAGTGATGCAAAATTTATAGAATTCAGGAGTCAGAAGAAAATTCCTCGATAAAAAGCTAACTCTGTATTCCTTTTAAATTTTGTATCCCTTATGGGAGCCTTAAGCTCTATTTTGAGTTTTGAATTCATAATTAGTCTTCAAAAAATAGCAACTCGTTTAACCAGTTTTCGAGTTGTAAACGCAAGCGATAACCGGAAACATCTCGATGATTTAAAGATGGTAGTTCTGCCAATGCGCGGCGATAATCCGCGATCGCACAATTCCAATCACCCCAAAGATGATAAGTCCGTCCTCGTTCAGCCCAAATATTTCCTTTGAGTTGACCAAACAGCATCGCAATTTCTAAATTTTCAATGGCTTCCCCATACTCTCCTAAGTCACGTAAAGTAATACTGCGATTAATCCAAGCCCGAACATGATGGGGATTTAGGTCTAATGCTTGTTCGTAATCAGCCAATGCGGCTGTTAACTGACCACAAGCGGCGTAATAATTAGCCCGATTATTGTAAGCACTAGCTAATTTAGAATTTAAGTCTAAGGCTTTGTTATAATCACAGATAGCTTTTTGGCTGTCACCACTTTGAAAATAAATTAGCCCTCGGTTATTGTAATCAACAGCATTTTCAGGATGATGATCAATCAGGTGACTTAAAAGAGCGATCGCTTTAGTATAATCCCCTTGTTGTGCTAACTTCAAAGCACAAGAGCGTAGATAACGTTCTTCTAACATTGATTCATTACCATCCTGTAACTGCACACATTGATGACAAGGATTGTTTTTATCAAAAAGAGAGACTTGATTGTTTTGAATACCAGAATTTAAAAAAGAGTGCTTATTCATACTTTGCCTATTTGGTTTACTTGGTTTGTCAAATAAAGTTACAGTTTTTCTGTCCTGATAGCTCTAGGATTATTGAAGGACGTGGATTTTACATCCATCAACAGATGAGCTATAAATCTAATCATGTATACTTCATACCCAAGTTCAATTCCCGAATCAGTAAAATTCTAAAGAATTGAAGTGTAAATTTTAGTGATGACTCAGAAGAGGTAAGAGAAGTTTTACCAAGAACAACTGACAACTAACAAACCCTATTTACCAATTCTAGAAGAGACATTTATAATGACAACAACAATTGCTTATGATGATGCTACTGATCTGAATACTAATAACTATATTGTTCTTGGTTGAGCTTAACCGACAGAAGCCCCACGCCTGACCCGAAGGGCAGCGGGGGATGAATGGCGCGTGAATTAACGACAGTTTTTCGACCAATGCGATAGCAAGGGAGAAAAACATGGAGGCAATTCACAAATTTTGTGTTATGAATTGAATATCTCGGCAAGGCGAATCAGATTAGCGATAACCAAGCTAGATACATGATCATTTTTGTTGATTAACCTTGATTTTGCCTTTGGAACGAGGGGTCAGCCTATCGTCTTAACATCAGTCTTGTTGTTCTCGAAGAGCAAAATAACTGCTAGTACCGCTTTCTGGGAATTAAGAATTAAGAATTTAGAATTTAGAATTTAGAATAAATACAGCATAAGCTGTTCACAAATTCGGAATGGTTCATGAACTTACGCCGGACTGTACTAGTCATATCAATAAGTTAATATTAGATTAACTTATTGATAAAAAGTTTATTTTTGTTGCATAGAACTTCAATAATGAGAAAGAAATCTGATAGATTATCGGGAGTAAACTCAATGCATTATCATTGATTTAGTAGTTACATACATATGGATATCTTGTTTGTTCGTGGTGAAGAAAGTAAAAACATCATTGGGTGTTATGGCAATATCGAAGGAATTGCGGTGGTGGTTGTTAGGGTATTTGCAGACAATAGTAAGTATGAAATCGTTGATTCTATGTTCCGTCGTCGTTTGGGATTGAAGCCAACTGCTGATGATTTGCTAGGACTGGCTGAGATCCATAAAGTTAAATATATTATCGGCAATCAGCTTGTAGAAAATGTTTATCATGGTGGAACATTAGAAAAAAACTATGAGTTTCCTGTTGAAATTCAATGGGAAACCAACGAAATTAATGTTGAGAAGTTCCTATTTTTAACCGAATGTTATTTCAATGAAGGTAGATTAAAGTTATCTGTTGATGTCGAAGACGTAATAGAAAAAGAATTAAAATCTTTTGATATCCAAAAATACCGAGATTATGGTCAAGCCAGTCACAGGCTATTTGCATTCTTTCATGCGATCGCTGCTGCACATCCATCAACCCCTCTCTGGGCAAAATCTTAAGAGAACTTAATTAAAACTCATGAGGTTTGGCATTATTACCTTAATACGGAAAATCTGCCTCCTCTGAGTTATAAATTTCTTATAATCCCTTTTCTTAAGAGAACTCCACAAAAAAGATTATCCAATTTTGTGGGATGGGCATCTTGCCCGTCCTTGTATTATTAGCGGGCAAGATGCCCGCACCACAAAAAATTTTAGGATATTTTTTTAATTGGAAGTCTCTAAGGTTTATGGTATCTGTGCCAGAGTTCAAATAATTCTGATTTTACCACTCCCTTTATGGAGAAATAGGATTAAAATACCAAATTTCGGCTGATAATATCGTTGCTTTACTTTTACCTCTTTCCAGTAACAACTGACTCCTTAACGATAATTTGTAAATTGCAAAGCGACAGGAAAGTCTTCTTGTTTAAGACGTTGGATCACGAGTTGTAAATCATCTTTTGATTTGGCTATGACCCTCACAGCGTCACCTTGAATTGATGCTTGAACCTTTTTAATTTCGTCCCGAATCAATTTAGAAATTTGTTTAGCAATTTCTTGACTGATACCTTTTTTGAGGGTGATTTCTTGACGGACACGATTACCGCTGGCAGATTCAACTTTACCAAATTCAAAGATTTTTTGAGAAAGGTTACGCTTGGCAGCTTTTTCCCTCAGGATGGTATGGATAGATTCTAAGGTAAAGTCGCTGTCAGTAGCAATCGTAATTTTTTCGTCGCTTAATTCAACTGTGCTTTGAGTGTCTTTAAGATCGTAACGGCTTTTAATGTCTCTGATGACTTGATCAATAGTATTAACTAATTCTTGTCTATCAAAGTCGCTGACAATATCAAAGGAAAAAGAAGAAGCCATAAATAAAATTGGTAATTGGTAATTGACAAGAGGTTAGATTATTTAATTTGCATGAGACTGAGGAAAAAAAGAGTTCCAGAACTAAAAGAAGCGATACCAAACATCAAAGATCGCAACAGGGGTATATTTGCAATATAGAAAATAGAGTATAGCAAACGAGCAATGACAAAAGCTATCGCTGCATTTGCTGCTTGAGGAGAATTCACCCCAGTGACATAAGCCATTAAGGCTGCTGCGGCAAAAACCATAAACCCTTCAAAGGAATTTTCATGGGCCCATGTTGCCCGTTGGGCATAGGGTGGCAACTTGTCAAACATGGCGCGAGGAGCAGAAAGATCATATCCTACTTGCACTCTAGCAAAAGCTACTAATAAATAGGGTAGATAAATGAGAATAGCTGCGGCGACAATAGAGTATAAAAAAATAGCAGGTACTGGTAATAGAGATAAAGACATTCAACTAAATTTAATAGGGTACTTGGTTTGGTATTGATTATTTTTTATCAATGGATAAGGGGTAATTTAGTCAAGTCATTACCCTTTACCCAATAAATTCCCATCTCTATTATTGGCTTTGCAAAAACTACAGTTCACTCTAGTCAAAGTAGAAGAGTGTTACCACTTTTCGCTGTTCTTCGGCATCACTACAGGTTTGTAGCAGAGTGCGACTATCATGAAATGCAAAGCAGATGAGTTGTTGACAACGAGAGACGATTTCTTTGTTACATAAGTAACTCGCTTCAGCTAAGGACAGGTTATCATTGCTGGGATTTTCCACCAGGTGCATGACTTGTTCTAATTGCTCGCGCGATTCGTGGGGTTGGCGTTCCAAGCTTTGGGGTAAAATTACCGTGAGTAAGTTGGGATCAGCCTTTGTTGCGCCCCGGATGGCCGCAGAGTTTGTGCCTGTAGCACCAGATGTAATGATGCGGTTGCCCGATAGAATCAGGGCATAAGTCATCATTTCAATGAGGTTCTGATGGGTAATTGGCACATGACGAGAACCTAGCAAGGCAATCCGCTTGGAACCTGTTTGCTGGATAGTTGCTAGTTCTTGGGCTAATGTATCAAGGTTAATAGTTTCTATTGACTGACTCAAAGATTGAAGATCATGAGATTAAACAACCTAGACATTGTACCAAACAGCGTGTAGATGGCAACCTAACTAGAGTTACATATTTATCAAACAGAAGTCAGGAGTCAGGAGTCAGGAGTCAGGAGTCAGGAGTCAGGAGTCAGGAGTCAGGAGTCAGGAGTCAGGAAGAAGGAGGATCGGACAAAACATAGTGTTCTGTTACACAATAGCTTACAAAACACCGACACCTTTTAAACCAGTCCAACCGATAACGATGTAACCAATGCACAATAATAAACTACTAATAGCAGTCCGTAATTCTTTCCAGGCATCTTCTTGAGTTTTTTGCAACTGTTGTTCTTTTTGAGTGCGAATTTGGGTAATTTTCTGGGTTGCTTCCTGACTAATTTTGTTACTTCTCTGGGTTGCTAGGGCTGCTAGTTGTTGAGGATCTGTTTGCTGGCTGATAAAATCATCTAAAGCTTGAGGATTTACTTTATATTGCTTGAGTAAATTCTTTTGTGCATCAGGTAATTGTTTATTGTTAAGTGCCTGATTATACTTTTTCTCATCCTTAATTAGTTCATTTAACTGAGTAGCTAATTGCTGTTTTAATACCGGGCGTTGTTTCTCTACAGCCGCTTTGATCTGTTCATTGCCAAATTGATTTTGTATTTGTGCTAATTGATTTTTAATTTCTGTTTGCTCTTGTGTTAATTGATTGTTAATTTGGGTTTCTAACTGTTGGGCTTCTTGATTAATTCGTGTTAATGCCTGACTTTTTACTTCATTGACGTTAATGAGGTGTAGAGGAAAAATTAATAAAAATATCAGCCCCAACAAACTAGAGAAGATAAAAAGTGGCAACTTTAGACGCGCAGATGAGCGCCGGCTACTGTCACCAACTCTATCAAACCAATATGCCGTTAAAATTGCTCCTAAACCCAGCATGGGGATAATACCACGCTCTACAAGACTTCTAGATACGTTGATTTGCCAGAGTTTATCTGTAGGTTGCAAAGGTAATAATAAAAATAGAAAGTCTAGAAAAAAGGACAATATACAGATTATGCCGATTAATTTCAGCAAGCCAGATGTATTAGAGGATGTAGTACGAGTAGTCATATTTGTTTACAGTGTGCATACATTAGATTAATTAGCATATCCAACTTTTACTGTCATCAACAGCGTTAAAATTTTTCTCGCCATCCTTTTACCTTGTATCGTAATTCTGCACCCAACCAGTCATCAAACTGGGGATACAGTGGTAAACGTGGTGCTAATTCCCAGCCCCCAGACTCTAAAATACTTCTTAGTTCCTCTGCTTGTAAATGAGGATAATCAGGATTAACTTCATCCTTGGGACTTATGCCTCCTAAATCTCTAGCCCCAGCACCTATACAAGCAAGTAACCAATTTCCGTCTTCAACTAAATTTGGGGGAATTTGAATTGTAATATCTGCTGGTAAAATTTCCCGCGCTTTAGTAATAACTTCCGGTAATTGATGGGGATTAAATGCTGGTGCATCAAAGCTTTGCAGAGTTCCGGGGCTATGGGGTTGAAGAATCACCTCTTGAATATGATGGTAATGGGCATGAGATTCAGAAATAGCTGCTAAAGTTTCCCACCAATCTGCCTCAGTTTCCCCTATTCCTAAAAGTAACCCAGTAGTAAAGGGGATTTTTAACTCTCCAGCCCATTGTAATTGTTGCGATCGCACTTGGGGCAATTTACTCGGTGCATGACGATGAACAGTATTTAATAGTTCTGGTGTCAACTGTTCCAACATTAACCCCATTGACACATTCACAGTTTTTAGTTTTTCCATTTCTGCCCAACTCAGTGGACCAACGTTAGTATGAGGTAAAAATCCCATTTGTAGTGCTAATGCACACAAATCATAAATTCGTTGAAACCAAGCTTCCCGTTGGGCTGAATGGGGATGAACTTCACCACTAAGCATGAGGATTTCACAGACATTTTTATTTTTGAGTTGTAATAAAGTTTTTTCAGCTTCCGCAAGAGTCAACCAAGGACTTTGACCCGGTTCGGTGCGAAAATTGCAATATGTACATCTATTAAAACATTCATAAGTAGGAACAACCGTATAAGCAGGGCTATAGGTGACAATATTTTGATGAGATAGAGACATATTGAGCAATTAAAAATAAAACTGAAATACTGACTAGTATTCTGTCAAGAACTAATTGACGGGTTCATTCGTTACCATTTTCCTTGTTCCTTCTTCCTTCGTGTCCTTCGTGCCTATATCCCTCCGGTCCCGTCAGGGATACGTGGTTCGTTTCTTATCCGTCAAAATTTATTTGACAGACTACTAGTAGGGGCGCAAGGCTTGCGCCCAGAAATTTAGTGATCAGTTAGTTTACAAGAAAATAAAAAATTGTTACAAAAAAATAATCCTGAAAAACCTTACTCTGTCTAGTTTATTGCCATTTGGATTACCCAGTTGGCAAGATTTATTAAAAAATATTACGAAAACCCCTTTACAAATCGAAACATAAGGGCTACTATAAATTCATCAGGTAGAAACGCCTACCAAAACATACATACCTCAAACGCAATTATAAACACATGACCACAACATTACAACAGCGCGAAAGTGCTAACGTATGGGATAACTTTTGTGAATGGATCACCAGCACCGACAACCGGATTTATATCGGTTGGTTCGGAGTTCTCATGATCCCTACCCTGTTAGCTGCTACCACCTGCTTCATCATCGCTTTCATCGCTGCGCCTCCCGTTGACATTGACGGTATCCGTGAGCCAGTTGCAGGTTCTTTAATGTACGGAAACAACATCATCTCTGGTGCAGTTGTTCCTTCTTCTAACGCTATCGGTTTGCACTTCTACCCAATCTGGGAAGCAGCTTCCTTAGATGAGTGGTTGTACAACGGTGGTCCTTACCAATTGGTAATTTTCCACTTCTTAATCGGTGTAGCTTGCTACTTAGG
>JANMEE010000026.1:0-24284 GCA_031376645.1 Dolichospermum sp. OTE_75_concoct_329_sub
TAATAAATGATTCTAGGCTGGAAATTTCTTCATCTTTTACCTTCCCCTCTAGCAAAAAGTTATACATTATCTACTCCTGTATGATTGAACGTTAAATATAATTGTACCATGAATCGAATTTTGATTTAGGATTGCTATATAGTAATCTTAAATCATTTGCCTGGTCGGAGCCGCTTAAAAGACATTCTCAGTATATGATCGAGTTTGAATCTAATTTAAGGTTTATAATACGTAATATAAAGTGTTAAATAAACTTTAAATTCACAATAAAAATCGAGTCAGTAATAAGCCCACAAGGTGAATGAATGAAATTTATACTTGTCATTTTAAATGGTGTTCTCTTTTCTAAAGTTGATGCAATAAAAGCACTTTTTGTGCATAGAGATTTGAGGTTGTCAAACAGGAGATTACTTGTTTTATTTTTAGTTGTTACTGTAAGTTTGTTTGAAGCTAATAATATATGGGCTTCAGGACATAAGACTGATTGGTTCTATAATTCAAGATGGGGTATTATGACGACATATCTCGCCACTCCTAATCTTTCAGCAAAGGATTGGAATAAGCAAGTAAATAGTTTTGATGTAAATGGATTAGCTAGACAGTTGCAATCAATTGGAGCTAAATATTATATGATTACTATGGGACAAAATTCAGGTCATTACTGTTCCCCTAATTCTAAATATGATTATCATACTAAAATCATTCCTAGTAAATGCTCAAGCAGAGATTTGATTGCTGATTTGTATGAAGCACTTAATCCATTGAAAATCAAATTGATGGTATATCTACCATCAAGCCCCCCAACGCAAGATGAAGTTGCATACACTAGATTAGAGTGGAAGGATGGACCATATCGTAAAAAGATGTTTCAAACAAAATGGGAATCTGTTATTCGAGAATGGTCGTTGCGTTGGGGGCAGAAAGTTAGCGGATGGTGGTTTGATGGTGTTTACTGGTCGAAAGCAATGTATGAACACCCAGATGCCCCAAATTTTAAATCTTTTGCGGCAGCAGCAAAAGCAGGAAATCCAAATAGTCTCGTAGCATTTAATCCCGGTGTTATATATCCAGTTGTTAGTTTGACTAATAAAGATGACTATACTGCTGGTGAGATAGAAGAACCTGTGGGTATGGAGTGTGAAGGTCGTTGGGTTAAAAAATCTCAATTCCATGTACTTAGTTATTTGGGAAAAGATTGGTTTGTTGGGCCACCTCGATATACTAACAAACAAGTTATTGATGCCACAAATAACATCAATAAATGTCAAGGGGTTATGACTTGGGATGTACCTATAGAAACTAATGGACTTATTTCCAAGCCTTTTATTAATCAACTTTCAGCACTAAGAAATGGTCTAAAAAGTAGAAGACAGTTGTCAGCAAATACTTTACTGCCAATCGGTAATCTTGCGAGTAATAGGAAGGCTAAATTCTTAGACATAACTGGACGAAAAGAGCTGGCAGTGAATGCTGGTAAGTATTTCCCAGGATTTGGAGTCGATGGAGATCCTCAAACATTTGCTATGGCAGGTAATGAATGGTCTTGGATATATCAAGTTGATTTAGCAAAGGTACACTCTATAAGTCGCATATCTATCACGTTTGGCCCTAATTTTGCTACGGAGTTTGAGGTCATTTCCTCAGTAGATAAAAAAAATTGGTCTGTACTAAAAAAAGAAGAAAATGCAAAAGGGGGAAAATACAATTACAATTTTGCTAGTACTGAAATGCGCTATATAAGAACCAAGGGAATTAAACCAAATGCACCAAATCAAGTAGGAACAGTGATGTCTATTGCAGAACTTGAGGCATATCAGTAGCTCCAGGAAAACCTTGTCTGAGCCGACCTGCGGTATGTATAGCAATCCGAAATCAGATGCAGAATTAGCTTACTGCTGCGTAAGGCTTTGAGACCAGTCTGATCCGGCAAATGATTTAGGATTGCTATATGTGGTCAAAAAAACACACTTTACATCTATAATGCTCCTTACATTATCAAAAATAATCATAATATATTTAAGCAGATATGAAAAAAGCACTTATCTTCGGAGTTTCAGGACAGGATGGAGCATATTTGGCCAAGCTACTGCTGAGCAAAGGATACATTGTTTACGGCACATCCCGCGATGCTCAAGTCTCTTCATTTCGCAACTTAGATTATCTAAATATCAGAGAGCAGATTCAGCTAGAATCTACCGCATTAAACGATTTCCGTAGTGTGCTACAAGTATTATTTAAAACTCAACCAGATGAGATATATAACCTAGCTGGTCAGACATCCGTAGGACTTTCTTTTGAGCAGCCTGTAGAAACCCTGGAAAGTATTGCAATTGGCACACTGAATATATTGGAAGCTATCCGATTTATCGATAGACCCATCAGATTTTATAATGCTGCATCAAGTGAGATATTTGGTGATATTAATGGTGCCGCTGCTAACGAATCTACTCCTTTCTCTCCTCGAAGCCCATATGCTGTAGCTAAAGCAACTGCTTTTTGGGAGGTCGCAAACTATAGAGAAGCGTATGGTATATTTGCTTGTTCCGGAATTTTATTTAACCATGATTCTCCATTAAGACCAGAAAGATTTGTAACCCAAAAAATCGTATCAAGTGCTTGTAGAATTGCGGCAGGAAAGCAAGATAAACTCTACTTAGGAAATATTGATATCCAAAGAGATTGGGGCTGGGCAGAGGATTATGTAGAAGCTATGCACTTAATGCTTCAATACAGTAAACCCGATGACTATGTTATTGCTACTGGTGAAAGTCGCAAGTTAGCAGAGTTCATTGAAGTGGCTTTTCGACTGGTGAATTTAAATTGGCAAGATCATGTTGTTAGTGATAAAGGGCTATGCCGACCAACAGATATTGCTATTAGTCGTGGCAACCCCGAAAAAGCATTAGACAAGCTGGGGTGGAGGGCAGCACATAAAATTGAGGATTTTGTTCAGATAATGATGGAAGCTAAAATGAGTGAGTAGTTCAAATGTCTTTTATTCAGCGGAATGATGTCTCGTATGCTACTGCTCTAGTATCTCTTTATATAGGGTTAAGTTTTGCTCTACCATTCCAGAAACAGTAAAATCAGATTCTACTCTACGTTGAGCCGTTTTACCAAATTCATGTCTTATTTTCTCATTCTTTAGCAAATAATTTATTGCTATCACCAGTTCTTGATGGTTCCTTTTAGGAACTACTAATCCAGTGACACCATGTTGGTTTACATAAGTTACACCTGTTGTTAAATCGCTACTGATAACTGGTTTTGCACAAGCCATTGCTTCTAACTGAACAATACCGAATCCTTCAGTATTTTCAACCGAAGGGAGCACAAAAATCTCGCAAGCATGATACATCGCAACCAGTTCTTCTTCTTCCATGTAAGGGATAAAAGAAATATTACCAATCCCTTTCGTTGCCATTAATTCTAAAGATTCTTTTAAGACTCCTTTTCCCACAACAACCAAATGTGCATTAGGAACAGATTCCATTGCCTGTACTAAATATTCAATGCCTTTGTAGTATACAAGTCTGCCAAAAAAAAGAACAATTGGTTTATTATATTTTTCTTTGACCGCTGCAATTCTCTGTTTACATTCGTTAGTCATTGTAAATCTTTTGGTATCAACAGCATAATGAATTGAATAACACTTATGCTTGAATTCACCTAATACTTCAGATGAACTAATATGGTTAGGGGTTGCAACGACGATTGCGTGGGCTTCTTCCAATATAGCTTTTTGTAAAGGGAGATAAACACCAGATATTTTTTTCTGTTTGACTATATCACTATGCCACCAAACGACCAGCCTCTTGAATTTTTTTCTGGCAAGAGAGCGAAATGCTAGATAAGAAGCTGGTGCAATTAAAAATGGTTCATGTATGTGTAAGATGTCAGCATCTTGTGATAGCAGTTGACCAGGATAGCTGGGACTAATTGGTAAAGAAGCTATTCTAGTAATTGTTGCCATTCGTTCAATTTGAACATTCTTATAAACCTCAATACTGCGAGAAGGACGATCATTGCAAACAATAACCTTACTTTCAATATTTTCTTTTAAAGCAAATCCCTCAGCAAGTTGCTGGACAACCGTTTCAATTCCACCTAGGAAGGGATAATATGCTTTACTGGCTTGAATTATTTTCATCTATCGATACATTTTTGAATTATTTTAACTGTAATATTCGCACATTTTTCATAGGTAAAATTTAGTGCGTGTGTTCTTCCTTTTGCTATCAGGTCATTTCGCAGTTGTTGATCCGTCACCATCTGCATTATTTTATTAGCAATGTCTGATTCTGAATAGGGATCAATATATAAAGATGATTCTTGACATACTTCTGGTATTGAAGCAACATTGGAAACAATGGTTGGACAACCACAAGCCATGGCTTCAATAGGTGGTATGCCAAAGCCTTCATAAAAGGAGGGGAGTATTAAAGCCTCTGCATGAGCATAATACTGTTCCAATTTATCTTCATCAATGCGACCAGTAAATACAACTCTTTCATAAATGATGTCATTAGATGTCATGATATTTTTATCGATTGTTACCATGCCCTCCTTTTTACCAACAATTACTAAATCTTGAGGAATTTTATGATAGATTAGCCTAAAAGCACTTAGCAAAGATTTAAGATTTTTATGAGGTTTTACATTTCCAACAAAAAGCAAATATGGTTTTGTGTGGGGATGTTCTTTTTTTACAACATTGAACCACTTATCTGCTACGCCTGCAAAGGTATTTGTTATAGTAGCCGCATTTATATGGCCTTTTTTAATCACTTCACTCTTGGTGAACTCAGAAATAGTAAGTATTTCATAATGCTTTAACTTTATCAAATAAAGCATTATTTTGAAATAGATTTGATACTGAATCCCTCCAACTAGATGGGGCATGGCAAGCTGAATGATATCATATATAGTGACGAGTATCTTTCCTGAGTAGAATATAGGAATATTTAATTGGGTTGCCCAATATAACGATGATTCTTTTGGTATTTTACCTGGTATTTCAAACTGTTCTGCCAAAGAGAATGGCTTCGATTTAATCTCAATCAAAAAAACATTATCAAGCTTCATCCAATTGAAATTCCTCGGTATATCAGGAGTAACAAGCAAATAGAATTTCACATTGTCAAGTAACCTAAATATGTTTGGTAACAGGTTGGCAAGATAATTTCCTATTCCAGAATCACAGATTTTTCGTATGTCAATAGTCACTACTTGACTTGATAAACTAATCATAATAAAAGCAAATAAAGATAATGAGTTGTATGCATTGTTCAATCATCACAAAACAAGTGTATAATCTTACACGTATTTTATTTTTCTATGTGAATATTTGTAAAAACTCATGGCATTGAAAGCACAAACAATGAACCGAAAAGTATTTTTATTTTCTACCTACCATCCAGATAGTATCATAGTAGTTGACACCTGTAGTAGCATGAATCAAGCTGTGGAAAGAATACCAAGATTTGTTTAAAAAGCTCTGAACTGCATAATACTGATCTAACGAACTCTCAATTACTTGAAAACCGCAAGATTCTAGCAAATAGCCCAAAACTTCAGGAGTGAAATGAGAAAGATGGGCTTCTGACAAGTTACCATCCAACAATATTTTTGACAAGCCATACTTCCCGTATTTTGGAATACGCCTGTCAGAGTTACTAGAAGAATTGACTACCCACTTCTTTACAATTCTTAACATTGTTAATCGGGATTGAAAAGAATTAATATCATTTGGAACTGCAATAGCAAACGTACCACCATCTGGAAGTAAGTTGAAGCACTTTTGCACTACGAATTTCGGATTATGAACATGCTCTAATACATGAAACATTGTAATATTATTAAACTTAGTATTACCAAAATCAATTGACTCAATTGATCCCTTCATCATATCAATTTCATACTTGTTCTTAGCAAGTGATATTGCACTATCAGAAACCTCTGTCCCAAAAACTTTCTGATAATAAGGCTTGGCATGGTACAGAAATTGTCCAATCCCAGCCCCAATGTCTAGAATTGTACCCTCTGAACTTACTTTTCTCAATTTTTCAAGTCTTCTTAGCCACATTGTATCCCTATCTTCTATTGCAGAAAGCCACTCATCATACTGATTAGGTCTAGAATAGAATTCGGATATTTCACTTAGAACTGGACGAGGATTGTCAAAGATATAGCCACATTGATTACATTGGCTTAGACAAATACTAGAGTCGATCACATTTAAGTTGTCGCAATCACAAAGATTACATTTAAGCAATGTTTCAGTTTCCATATAGTTCAATCTGAATTTTCTCATTAATGAATATTTAATCAACCCAATTATAGTAGTTCCGTCTCGGATGAAATGACTCCAGGTGGCTCTAAGCCTTGCTAGATAACAATCACTTACACCACATTCGAGCCGAAACTGCTATATATTTTTTACTAATGAATTTCAACTTATTCAAATAAAGGAGAGGATAATGATAGACAAACGTCTTCACCATTCTAGATAAGTAGATCATAATATCAAAAGGTATAAATGAATATTCTTTTTCCTGTGTCCTGAAATCTATTCTTGCTTTCATTTCGGATGTTAAAGAACCCAGATAGTTAGAAGATAAACTATTGGGATGAACACGAAAAGTGACATCGATTTCACTTAGGAAGACTGGTTCTCCAAAATTCCTCCACAAGTTTAGAAAAAAGAAATAGTCCATTGCATGACTATAATTACTAGAAAACTTTATGGATAAAAAACTCCCTCTGTCTACAAAAGTACCAGGATGCTTGATAATATCGGCTTTCATCATATCCTTAAATCTCAACTCTGAAAGAATACTTGAATCCATTATAGCACCATTATAATCCACGATTAGATTTGATCCAGTGTACCAATTACTCGGATTTGCAATAATTTTCTCAACTATAGCTTCTACTAATCCAGGATTTAGAAAAAAATCATCTGCATGCAAGTGGGATATATACTTACCCGTGGTTAATTCTACACCTTTATTCATAACGTCAGATAAGCCCTTGTCAGGTTCACTTAACCAATAATCTATTTTGTCTTCATATTTTTTAACTATTTCCAGCGTTTTATCAGATGATACGCCATCAACAATAATATATTCAACGTTATGATATGACTGATTGATAACTGATTGAATTGTTTGCTCAATATATTTTTCACCATTTCTTACCACAGTAACTACTGAAATAAGCGGAGCATCAGGTAAGATCTTTCTGCCAATACCTTTTAGTCTCAATCCACCTTCATTTTTACCATGAGTTATATTAAATTCAATATCTGTGGACTGAATATCTAACGGTTGTTGATTTTTTGAGATAGTGAATGGATGATGATAATTAGATTGTAAATATATATGATTAACAGTACTCCAGGCATCAGACACAATAAACTTTCGATCAATACTGTCTGTTTCTATTCCACTTACCCCAACGCTTTCTTCACATAGATAAATTATTAGTTTTTTCCTGGAGTTCCTTTTACTGAGGGCTTTCTTTCTAGAAAAATCGAATTCAAAGCAATAATAATCTATAAGGTTTTGACTGAATATTTTCTTACTCCAAGCATAACGAATATCAATTTCATATGTGTCATTTTGCTGCGTTAAAACGACTATTGACTTGATTCCTGTCCAGCCTATCAATTTCGACTTCGCATGATCACCATGTTGCTCAATCTTAATGAAAGTTGTATTCAAAATGAAATTCAAAGAATTCAAGAAATTCAAGTAATTATCAGATTTAGTATTGAACATATTTGTTTCAGATAGTATTTTGATAAGAAATAGAACTCAATACAATAGCATTTTACTATCATGCCTGTCATTTCTGTTAATAGTTCTAGTTTACATAATAAGCCAGGCTGAACTATGGAAGTTATTCTGTCTAGACTACCTTCTTTCTAACGCAAGAATACAGATCGAATGGGAGGACAAAAAGAATACTCAGAGACAAAAAATAATTCATGTTTTTTTAGTGGGGAGGGAGTAGTGCGATTTATGAATTTTTCACTGCTTCAGTTGATGCTTGCATATTAGGTTCCATTTTTAAAGTTATCCTTTTTGTTGTATGATTGCTCAACATAAAATGCTAGAAGTGAAGTAATAAGTGAAGGTCTTAATTGCCCAACATAAGTGAAATTCTCGATTATAAATATAAGTGAGGTTAATAGTAACATACTACTCCACTGTTTCTGAGGACTGCTTAATTTATCTGATTCATCCTTATTGAATTTTACGGCTGAGTAAAGATATGCAGAAATAAAATATGATAAGCCAAAAGTTCCAAGTATTCCCCACTTATGAATTAAAACTGGTGGTACCCAGTTGAAAATAAATTTTACAGGTGATGCCAATGCAGTATCAATATCGCCGCCCGATGTTCCGATAGAATAGATATCTGACTGAGGGATGGGGACACGTTCAAACCAAGTACTACCAAGACCTTTTCCAATTAGACCTGAAATATTTTCAGTGGAATTTATAAGAGCATTAGCAAGTTGAATTTGACGAGTCACGGCTCCTTCTGATTTGACAGCTAGTAATTCGTTCCCAAAAGGATTAGAAATCAAGAATACTGATATTATATTTACAGTTAAAATAAGTGAGAGAATTAATAAATAAGACCTGACTTTCTTTAAGTTGAATTGGATAATTGTAATACAACCAAATATATAAATGGAATTGATGAAAGCACCAAGTGACAATACATTAAGACTAATTATCATTTCGATGGCAATTAGTGCAAGGTACATTAACCTGTACTTAAATTCTTTTATATAAATCAATCCGGCAAGGGTGACAGAGAATGGCAACAAGGTAGTTGGTGTTGATAAGCCAAGATAACTTGGCTTATCAGATTGACTAAAGTAACTTACTATGAAAAAATCAATTACACTAGCTAAAGCATACAAAATAAATATATTTTTATAGCTGAGAGTTTTTTTGACAGAATTTCCTTTTGAAAAGTACAGGAAAAGGTATGGGATAGTAAGATAAATAATCGTTTTTAAGTCATACAAAAAATACTTCCATTCAGTAAATACAACGAGATTGTAAAACAAACCAATCAACAGATATAAAATTGCAAATAGACAAATGTTCAAGTAAGGTGAAGAAGGTAGTTTTAAATTATTCTTTAATAATTTAAAAACTACACTCAGCATAACAATAATAATAATAAAATCAGAAATAGATAAAGTATCATCTATTTTATATAGCCATACCGTCCACCAGGCACTACTTCGATTGAAAATAATGGAAGTTTGTAAAGAAGACTCTACTGAGGTAATGAGCAAAAGAATAAAGCAAGCAAATATTTTATCTATCATTGATTTATAATAATTCTTAGCTGTATACAAATATCATGAATTATATTCTATGATGTTCTGATAACATGAAACTCTGAAATTGTATATCTCATGCTTAATGCTGTATACAATAGGTATAATAATATTGTTACTTCTTGACTAACGACTTCATATATACTCAACATTGAAATAGCAATAAAAAGAATAACTAACTTGTATATATGCTTTGTCCATTTAGACAACTTGATTCCAACTATCTGCATTCCAAAGAAAGTGAATCCATAAACTCCAAGAAAGCCTGCATTTCCTATGATTGCACCAATCAAACCTATTTGACAACCAATGAATATTAGAATTAATGAAAATAATCCTACTGTTAATGATATTAAAGAAGAAATTAATGTTTTGTTGGAACCAAGCAAAATATAAAATCCAACGGCATTAATTGAATATAGTGAATAGATAAGTGCAGCAGTCTTAAATGAAACAATATAACTCTTATGTAGAACAGAAATATTTAAAATCTTTTGCAAAATAAATGGTGTGCCACATATTAAAAATTCTCCAATAAATAAAGCAATTACCGTGTTGACAAGAAGAGATTTGCTTACTTGCTTTCTAATATTTACTATTTCTCTCTGGTCAGATATTTTGGACTCAGTGACTGAGGAAATAATGGGCTGTACTGCTAAAGCTGAAAAGACATTGATTTGACTGGTTATATCAGTAATAGCAGCATACACTCCAAGAGTTTGAATTCCCAAAATATTCCCCACAATCAAACGATCAACTCTAGAGAATAGAACACTTCCTAACGTCGTAAGCCACATCATAAAACTATATTTGATTATTCTTATGGATTTATCCAAATCAAATCTAAGTCTAAATGAAATTTTTTCTCTTTTGAATAAAACAGCAACCGAATATAAGTGCAGGATCAAAGATAGGGAGCTTACTATCGATTGTCCAATCATTAATTCTTTTACTAAGCCATGATTAGCAGAGATTAACATCATAGCTAAGCCGGTTAATATAGATACAGATGTATTTACCAGATTGATAATTCCATAGAGTTCATAAGCCTGTTGAATGCCAATTAGAACCTGTTGAATCAATTTAGTCCAAACAACAATCGAGCCGATCTGTAAAGAAGATATGGTTCTTATTTTGTCTTGGGAGCTTAGAGAAACGAAATTATTAACTATATAATCTGATTGAGTGAGGAGAAATATGGATGCAGATGTTGCTAACACAAGTATTGCTAGGGATGTTGCTGTTAAAGTATATGCTAACCCATGCGCATCTTTTTTCTTTAAGTCTTCAGCCGCAAAAACTGTCGTTGCTGTTGAAAAACCAGCTTCAGCAAGCGACACAACAGAAACAATAGAAAATGTCAATGACCACAATCCATATTCTTCCGTTCCAAGAGAACTGATGATAATTGGGATTGTGATTATGCCTATACCAATCTTTAATGCTCCTCCAATTGCATTATAGATTCCATTTCTCAACAGCTTGCTCTTCACTATTTATTTAAACTAAAGGGATATAAAGCCTTGCCTGTATTAATCATTTGATTTTCCTGATGAAGTTAGAATAACTTTCTTCAGGAATTGCTAACACTTCTCCATCATAATAAAAACTTTCATTCTTAACTTTCTTCATTGTACTAATATTAATTAAAACGTATTTGCAATCTTCCCAGAAATTAACTATTTGAGCTACAGAACTATCGAATGCTGCCAACATTTTATCTGAGCATTCAAATATTACAACTGGACGATTATTCATGATGAATTTCTTACTGCCTTGGAAAACTAAATACTCTGCGCCTTCCACATCAACAAACAACAGTTTGAAATTTTGTGTGTGTGCAGAAACTGCTTCTACTTCATCCAGAGGCAAAGACTTTACTACTATTCTCTCTTTTGGTAAATGTGCCACGGCCGGGTGAACTATCGAGTCAATCGATGAGTACTCGGATAAGCCAGGGACTATCTCCAGGGTTGCATCGCTTCTATCTGATGAAATCAATGCTTGCACAGGATAAACAGAATCATCTAAGTTATTATGAGTGATATTCTTCTTCAGGAAATTAAATGCGCTAGGATTTGGCTCGATAGCAATCACCTTATCTACATTATTTAATAATTTGGGTAAAGCTACTGCCCAGAAGCCTATATTTGCGCCAACGTTTACTATTGATCCACCTTGCCAAAATCTTTGAATAAGTGACACAGTGTTACTTTCATAGCCACCGGTGTTAATAACTCGTAAAGCTAAGTGGGATCTTGGATCAATGAAGAATTCGCTTTTGAAGTTATCTACAAATAAAATTATTTCACCTCCTCTAACCACCTTGTGATAGTTAGACTCGAATTCAGCTCTGATTTGATTGCTTCTTTTTAACTTTGATAAAAGAACATAAAAATTAGTGAGAAACTCATTCTGTTTCACAAAAGGAAATATTTTTTTCTTGATATTCATATTATTATCATACAAAAGCAGTGTAATTGTGTTGAATAGAGTACGTATGACTTTCTGAAAACAAAAATTAGGGATGATTAATTCTCTCTTTAGAAAGTCATACGCATCTGTTTGATGGTTAATCATATGGAATTCAAATTGATTTTATATAGCTCGCAGTCTACTACAAATTGTTTATTATTAGATACATATTGATGGTAGATTTAAAATCCGAAAGTTGATCGATTACCAAAATCTTGCGTAATCACCAATGATCCCACTGAACCAGTCGCCGCCGTAATCCCAATTTCTACTTTCCGAAAGTTAGTTGACATAATGTTATCGCGGTGGCCAGTCGGAGACTGAACTCCACCCTGCTCACTGCCCTAATCAATCGCAAACCTCGCATGACCATAAAACACGGAGTCAGCAAAAGCAGAAATACTTTCATTCAGGGCATTTTAGCCTGCATCGGTTGCCCTCTGTCCCAATGTTGCTTCATTCTAAAGATGTAACTTGGTGCGACTACACATTTGCCACAATCATTTGTTGGTTATGTTCGATCACTGCATCAGCTAATTGATTCGACTGAGTCATAGGAGGCATTGTTGAGTCAGGGTACTTATACTAACGTCGAAGTAAGATAAAGCACTCACTACATCTGGATCGCCAGAATCGATAAGCATATTCAATTATGCGGGTGGATTCTGACGCATTCGGCTAATTAATTCGAGCATTTGTTGCTCTCGGGCTGTTGGTTGGGGCATAGAAAAGTTTTGATTATCAAGGTCTGTCGAGATTTTATAGAAAGTTGCAGATGTATTATAAAAATGCATTAGCTTCATCTTTATAGACAGTACTAAAAATCATTGGTTGAAAAGCACATCATTTTTTTACGGGTTAGTGATGTGGCTTATAGATTGAGACCTTTGGCTGAAGTTAACTAGCTCTTTGATAGAGTTATCACTTCGATCTTGAAGTCAACTACCATCGATTAAATGTCTGTGATCTGAAACGGTTTTTTACATGTTTAAGATCACAATTATCAAACGGTTCTCTGGATACATTATCCGTATAAACACTGATAAGTAAATAGTTGAGTACACGGAGAAATAACATGGCTGAAACTTATGGAACTGCTGGCAATGACATTATCAACGGTATCGTAGACAATGGAGTTGAGTATATCTATGGTTTAGACGGAGATGACAAAATATTCGGCGGATTAGGTGGAGATGCTATCTATGGTGGCGCTGGTAATGATCTATTAGATGGTGGAGATGATCATGATTGTCTCATTGGAGATGATGGAAATGACACACTAATTGGTGGCAATGGTGATGATGTGTTGATCGGTGGCAATGATGAAGACAGAATGTTTGGAGATGATGGTAATGACATCATGCGCGGTGATGATGGAAACGACATTATATATGGTGGAACTGGAAATGACATAATCAGTGGCGATAATGGTCACGATTGGTTATTTGGTGAAGCTGGTGATGATACCATGTATGGCGGAGATGGGAACGACAGCATTGATGGCGGAGTTGGCAATGACTTCATTACTGGTGATACTGGTAATGACACAATACTTGGTGGTGATGGCAACGATCAGCTATATGGTGGTGATGGTACTGATTTTATCTATGGTGGTAATGGGAACGACAGCATGTATGGTGGCCAAGGTGATGATGCTCTTTATGGTGGTCAAGGAAATGATCTCATCAATGGTGGAGATGAACATGATTGTTTACTAGGTGATGAAGGTAATGACACCTTAATCGGTGGCAGCGGAGCCGACATTGTTTATAGTGGTACTGGTGATGATCTAGCTTTTGGTGATGCTGGTGACGACATTATGTATGGCGAAGCTGGTAACGATACCATGAATGGTGGTGAAGGTAATGACATTGTTTATGGTGGCGAAGGGAATGATGTAATTAGTGGTGACAACGGTCACGATTGGTTATTTGGTGAAGCTGGTAACGACACAATGTATGGTGGTGAAGGTAATGATAGTATCGATGGTGGTGAAGGTAATGACTTTATTACTGGTGATGCTGGAAATGATACTCTGCTTGGCGGATCAGGTGATGACCAAATATTTGGTGGTACAGGCGATGATAAAGTGTTTGGTGGTAAAGGAAATGACCTGATTTCTGGCGAAGCGGGCAACGACACCCTCAATGGTGAAGAAGGCGACGATACTCTCTATGGTGGTGCAGGCAATGACGTAATCACTGGTGGCAACGGCAACGACACCCTCATAACTGGTCAAGGCAACGATGTCCTTACCGGCGGCACAGGCAAAGATGTCTTCAGCTTTGAAGCTCCTTCCGGCCAACCTGGTTACAACGCCGCAGTTGTTGGTACTGCTACCATCATGGACTTTACCCACGGCAGCGACTTGATCGGCCTTAGCACTTGCTTATTCGGTAGTTTTGGTTACTACGGTACCATTCAATCTACTGACTTTGCGATCGTAATTAACGAAGCTCAGTTCAATGCTGCTGCTTGTGGAAGTGCCAAAATCATCTACAACTCTTCCAACGGTAACCTCTTCTTCAACGAAAACGGTGCAGAAGCAGGCTTAGGTAAAGGCAGCCAATTCGCTACTATGCAAGGGTCACCAGATCTAACTGCTAACGACTTCCAAGTTCAATGGTAAATAGGAAAAAGTAAAATAGATCCCAAAAAGCCGCAGGATTTTCTTGTGGCTTTTTCCAAGACCACAAAAGCTAACTCCCTCCCCATCTGACCTGGCCTTCTGACTAGTCATACATCCATCTCATAATTCTTTATGAAAGATAAGAAAGAGGGCTAGGAACATATAATTCCTAACTCTCTCCGCTTAGATACCCAATTAATCGTGCATCATTGCCATTTTCTGCCGCACCGTCGCAATATCTGGAATTATTTCTTTACCACTGGGCGAAGGCTGACCCAGAGCCTGTAAATCGGCATCCACCATCAAATGCACCAACTCTTGGAAAGTCACTGAAGGCCCCCATCCAAGTTGCTTGCGCGCCTTGGTAGAATCTCCAATCAATAGCTCTACTTCTGCAGGACGCAAATAACGTCGATCGAACTCTACATAATCTTGCCAATTTAGGCCAGCATAGGTGAAGGCTACTTCCAAAAACTCTTTAATTGAATGAGTTTCACCAGTAGCAACCACAAAATCATCGGGCTTCTCTTGTTGTAACATCAACCACATCGCTTGCACGTAATCTTTGGCATAACCCCAATCGCGCTTGGAATCTAAATTACCCAAGAACAACTTGTCTTGTTTTTTTATCATAATCCGTGCCAAAGCCCGCGTAATTTTGCGAGTTACAAAAGTTTCGCCTCTGCGTGGACTTTCGTGGTTAAACAAAATTCCATTGCTAGCAAACAAATCATAGGACTCCCGATAATTTACTGTTTGCCAATGGGCAAACAGCTTGCCACAAGCATAAGGACTACGTGGATAAAAAGGGGTTGTCTCATTTTGAGGTACTTCCTGCACCAATCCATACATCTCGGAAGACCCAGCCTGATAAAAGCGCACTTCATCACCTGTACGCTGCTGATAATCACGAATTCCTTCTAGAATACGTAGTGTTCCCATTGCCACTGTATCCACCGTATATTCTGGAGCATCAAAACTCACTCGCACATGGGACTGTGCACCAAGGTTGAAAAACTCGTTGGGCTTGACCATCTCTAAAATCCGTCGGATTGTTACCCCATCAGTTAGATCTCCGTAGTGCAAGAACATTCTAGCCCCTGAAGTATGAGGATCTTGATAAATGTGGTCAATGCGATCTGTGTTAAACGTAGATGTACGACGAATGATTCCATGTACTTCGTAGCCTTTTTCAAGCAACATTTCAGCTAAGTAAGAGCCATCTTGACCTGTGATTCCAGTTACCAGAGCGCGTTTAATCATTATGGGCTTTTATATAATTCTATTTACAGCTAAGGCAAATTTTACGTCATTTGGGAACTGTTGTGATCTAAAGTGATACCGCTAACACAACGTTTAAAACAATAAGTTTAAAAACTCAATGGTCAGGTTTTCAAAAACTGCTTGAGAATTAGGATAGAAAGGTGAAGCTAGTGTGCACCACTCAAACGCATATAAAGCCAAACTAAATTGGCTCTTCCGGATCTCCCGTGGTAGA
The DNA here is from genome assembly GCA_031376645.1 of Dolichospermum sp. OTE_75_concoct_329_sub. Taxonomy (GTDB): domain Bacteria; phylum Cyanobacteriota; class Cyanobacteriia; order Cyanobacteriales; family Nostocaceae; genus Dolichospermum. The sequence continues at coordinate 15,970 of JANMEE010000026.1, forward strand.
CACTAGATATAGCGTACCGCTATGAAGATGATTCCCACTGTGGGAAAAATCGCTCATATCCGCTAATATCGAGGGTTAATCGCTGGAAGATCCGTCCGACATCAAAAATACCGTAACATCGACGTTTCAATACCTTAACTCGATTATTAAAACCTTCGACAAAACCACTAGTCTGACGTTCTAGAAAGTAATTAGTAATTTCATCGAGCCAATTGCTAAGCGTCGTTAAGAAACTTTCAAATGCTTCGACCTCATACTTTCGTACCCGCTTACACCATGCTTGAATTGCGCATTTAGCTCCAGCTTTGGTGTAATCCTTATCAAAAATATCTGTCAATTCCTCTCGTAAGATGTATGCTCGTTCTAGTTTTGGGGAATAGCTGAATAATCGTTCCAACTGTTCCAATTCTTCATCCTTAAGGTCAGCTTCTGGCTTTCGGAATACCCACATTACACCCTTTAGAAATGCGTAGTCTGCTTCCGGCAGCTCTTGTTTTAGCCGTCTCATTTCTTGCTTGCGAACCTTGTCGGCACAATCTCGATAAGCCCGAGCAACATGAAATCTATCTATTACAATTTTGGCCTGCGGTAACTGGGTTTGCGCCGCGCCAACATACCCCTTGTACATGTCTGTACAGACCCGTTTCACTGTGGCTTTTAGAGGTTCTGGAATCGAGGATAAAAAAGCTGCTACAGTTTCTTGTTTACGATCTTTCAAGACGGCTAAAATCGCGACCCCTTGCTCTGTCGGAGTCGTTACTAATGCTACAAAATCTCGATGACCTCGTTTTAATGAGATTTCGTCAATCCCAATTACTTCAATCGATTCAAAGGCTGACCAGTTAACCTTGGTCTCAATCCAACGGTCTACCACTCCCGTGACGCATTCTTCACTTAATTGGAGCTTGCAACTTACATCCGTCACCGTGGAGTTTATCAACATTCTTAGTAACCACTGCTCATATGCTTTGGTATTTGGGCTGCGGTGCTGGTACCAAGATAGTTCCTGGGTACTCGTTGGTCTCCCGTCACAATGCGGACAACGATACCGTTTAGGTCTTAACTCAATGTACACAGGCACTTCAAATAAGGGCAAGTGTCGCAAACGAATTGACGTATCGAGACCATGGTAATCAGTGATAAGCTTTCCACACTTTCGGCAAGGAGTCCCGGTGACAGTGCTTTCAACAAGAATCAACCAGGCTCCTCTTTCGATTTTACTGACGTTGAGAACTCGAACATCGGGTAGGTCTAACGGGATCTGAAGATTGTTGTCCATCGAAATGTCCTAATCACTAATGTCTTTATTTATCATCCTATACCCTCAGCTATCTAGACGCTATATGTGGATGGCTTCACGGGAATTCCGGAAGAGCCTCTTTTTATTGTTCCATGCAAGGATTTATGCCGTGGATAGGTCATCACAAGTATAATAAATTCCTAGGAATCAGTACCACCAACATTTGGAGGTTTTATGAGCAGCATCAAATCCCCATTAATCCAGATGAGTCACCATCGAGTAGCCGATATATGCAGGTAAATCAAAATTTAGCCATTAGTCGTCTGCGTCACTTATATCAAACCGGTGTAACTACTCCTGCTCAAGTAATCAAATCTATCTATACCAAAATTGCAGAATACAATGACCCAGCAGTTTGGATCTATTTAGCACCCTTAGCTGATTCCTTGGCACGAATTAGTGATTTACCCCATCTGCCCTTGTGGGGAATTCCTTTTGCCATCAAAGATAATTTAGATTGGGCAGGAATTCTCACCACCGCTGGTTGCCCAGCATTTGCCTATACCCCCACTCGATCGGCCACGGTTATTGAAAAGCTGATCGCCGCCGGAGCTATTCCGATCGGCAAAACTAACATGGATCAATTTGCTACTGGTTTGGTGGGTACTCGATCGCCCTATGGTATTTGTCGCAACCCCTACGACGATCGCTATATTCCCGGTGGTTCTAGCTCTGGCTCTGGCGTAGCCGTAGCAACTGGGATGGTAAGTTTCTCCTTGGGTACCGATACCGCTGGTTCTGGTCGAGTCCCAGCCGCTTTTACCAATATTGTCGGACTCAAACCAACTAGAGGTTGTATCAGTACTAAAGGTCTGGTGCCAGCCATGCGAACTCTTGACTGTGTATCGATCTTTGCTTTGAACTGTGAGGATGCCGCCACAGTATTGGGGCTAGCGAGTGGCTACGATCTTGATGATCCATTTTCTATTTCAAACCCACTGGAGTCAACTCCAGCGCTGAAATCTCTGCATAATTTACGGATTGGAATTCCATCAGATCAACATCTGCAATTTTTTGGCAACCAGGATGCAGAGAATTGTTATTATGCTGGTGTGCGGCGTTTGTCTAACCTGGGCTGTCAGACTGCTGAAATAAATTTCCAGCCTTTTGCTAACACGGCTCAGATGCTCTATGGTAGCCCGTGGGTGGCAGAACGATTAGCAGGTTTACAAGATTTTTTGGTAGATCATGCTCAGGATATGGAGCCGACTACTTATGAAATTATTAAAGGTGGCGATCGATATGATGCGGTGTCGGTATTTCAGGCGATCTATCGGTTAGCCGAGTTACGGCGCGAGACTGAGCAACAGTGGCAGCAGATGGATATTTTGGCTGTGCCCACTACCGGAACTATTTATTCGATCGCCGAGGTGCAAGCTTCGCCTCTAGAACTAAATAGCAATTTGGGACTGTATACCAATTTTGTGAACTTATTAGATCTGGCGGCAATCTCGATCCCTAATGGTTTCCAATCTAATGGTTTGCCCACCGGTTTGACCCTGATTGCACCAGCTTGGCAAGAATCACTACTTTGTCAGATCGGCACAGCACTACAGCATCAACTTGGTTAATTGGCCGGAGTAATTCATAGAAAGCCGCAGTTGCTCCCACTGTTTTTTAGTCCGCGATCGAGATCTAGCCATCCACCATCCACTTGAGAATCCCCAAAATCCTTTCTACAGGATTAACAGAATATTCATTAATGTCAATGGTTACATCCTGACCTACCAGCTTGAGAAATTGCCACAACTTGCCACTGGTAACACAACCATAGATAGATGGAATTGCCTTTTTGGCATTTTCGTTAAATAGCTGCGCGGCAAACATTTCTGCGATGCACTGACCAAGACCAACATCTAGCTCTCCTTTTTTGGCTTCTACCAGCATCAAAACAGGAGCCTCAATGACATAAAGAGCAGTGGATCGGCTGAGGAGAAAATCACAGAAACCATTTAGACCGCGCTCTTTATCAACATTGAACTCTTCCCCAGAGAACAGTTGAATTTGGTCACTAGTAAGTCTTCTGACTTCAGTGAGAATGGGACTGACCAAGAGTTCAGATTTAGCTTTCTCAGATTTAGCTCTTTGAGCTAGCGGCAACCACTGGCGAAAGATCGTCAGAAACTCGGGTTGTGGTTGAGCAGGAGGGAGCAGCTCGCAAAAAGGAGAGTCAATAAGGTTCAATTCAAACTGGTGCTTAACAGTTTCTAAAGTGAAGTTGTTGTAGGCCATAGCATGGAACCGGGGAAAGCAAGATTAAGTACACTAGGCATAAATAGCGCTATGCCCACTCCGAAAGGAATCGGGACTGAATCAATTGACTTACACCACAAGTAATTACCGGTATGCAGGGCAATCACTTGTGGTAACAGCTATTTTCTAAGCCTCAGCCTCTTTGGCGATCGCTTTCAGGTGAATGTGCTTATAGCCCAGTTTGATTTCAAACTCATCACCTGGAGACAGATTCAACGCCTTAGTGTAAGCAGAACCGATCAGGATTTGACCGTTTTGGTGAACTGTGGCTCGATAACTGGCCTCACGTCCTCTGCCGTCAACACTAGATTTCTCATCTACATTGATCCCTTCAGCTTGTAATACAGCGTCATAGAATTTGGTCAGGTTTACCTTGACGTTACCGCTTTTATTGACAGAATAATATCCACAGCCTTTGGCCGTTTCACTTTTCGATAAGCTGGAGAGTTCTTTGATTTTTACTTTCAAAGCTTTTCCGGTCAAAGGCACGATTTTTTCCACTGGGTCTTCTAGTTTGGCTTTTGAGCTTTTTCCTATGGTTGATATTTTTTGCTTTGCTGGGGTTGCGATTCTGGCCATTTGATTATTTTTAAAATACTTCTAGTTTTGATTATATGCTTTTGGTGACTTAATATTTCATCGATAAGTCAGTTTTCTGAGATAAGATCGCTCCGCTCCAAATAAAACCATATAAATTTATTGTTTTCAACACTACTGTATTGGCAATGACGATCAATACTGCCGCACGAAAGATCTGCCCTAATTTTCATTTACTTTGAAAATAAAGACCAATAATGGGGTATTTGATAACTTAGCTTTATAGATGCCTCTATAATGGGAGAGTTGAAATAGCCCCGCAAAATTCCTGTAATACTTATGTACGTTGTCGAACTAGTTTTAAGAAACGTGGCCATGCCCGTATCAGTCCAACGCAAAGAGGCCGCCGATGCCGAAAAACTTTACTACGAAGTCTTAGAAGCCTTAAAAAGTGGATCGAGCAAATGGATGGAACTGACCTGCGAGCAACAGACTGAAAAGAAGGCTGTGGTTTGGACAGGTGACATAACTGCCGCTCAAACCTACAGCAAATCTGGCGCACCGGCTTCTGGTCGGGCTACTGGTTTTGCCGCCATGGGTCAGTAATTTGAAAGCTTCAGCCGCGATCACCCCAGGTGCAAACAGAGCGATCGATATCCGTAATCTATCCTTTAGTTGGCCTTCCGGGGTATCAGTTCTCACAGACTGTTCTTTAGCAGTACCTAAAGGAGAGTTGTGGATGTTATTGGGCACCAATGGCAGCGGCAAATCTACGTTGCTGCGGCTGATTGCTGGTTTGTTTCAACCCAATAGCGGCTCGATCGAAGTAGATGGCAAAGTGGGTTTTGTCTTACAAAACCCCGACCATCAACTGGTGATGCCCACAGTGGGGGCTGATATTGCCTTTGGCTTAGTCAGCGAAAAGCTCAGCTACCCAGAAGTCCGGCAGCGGGTGCAAGAATCTTTGGCAGCGGTTAACCTCGACCTGCTGATTCGTCGCCCCATCTACGCCCTCAGCGGCGGCCAAAAACAGCGAGTGGCGATCGCTGGTACCATTGCCCAGCGCAGTGACGTGCTGTTATTTGATGAACCAACGGCGCTGCTCGACCCCGATGCTCAGTTAGATTTGGTGGCTCAAGTCCGAGATTTGGTGAAAGATCGTCATTTGGCTGCCTTGTGGGTGACCCACCGTTTAGAAGAACTGGATTACTGCGATGGGGCCTTTTTGCTAGAGAATGGACAATTAGTCGATCGAGGAGATCCCCAGCGGCTACGTCAGCGTCTAGAATCCCACAACAATTAACTCCGATCACCATGCTATTTAGTGAAGTTGTCAGCAAATTGGGTAATCCCCAGCATCACCTCGGCTCCAACCCCGAAATTAGCGGTCTAACCCCGATCGATCAAGCTCAACCAAGTACCCTCAGCTATATCGAAGGAGAAAAGTTTGCGGGCATGATTGCCACCACTACGGCAGCAGCATTGGTACTGCCCCAGCAAGATGAAATCTTAGCTCGTGCTACTGAGCGCGGCTTGGCCTGGGTGGCTGCCACCGATCCGCGCCTGTTGTTTGCCCAGTCGATCGGCCTGTTTTATCAACCTTTTCAGCCCCAACCAGGAATTCATCCTACAGCGGTAATTGATTTGCAGGTTAAATTGGGTCAGGATGTTTACATTGGTGCCCATGTAGTGATTCAAGGGGAAGTATTGATCGGCGATCGCACAGTGATTCACCCCAATGTGACTATTTACCCCGATGTGCAGATTGGGAATGATACGGTGCTCCATGCTAACTGTGTTATTCACGAACGCAGTCGGATTGGTAACCGCTGCGTAATTAATAGCGGCGCGACTATCGGGTCGGAGGGCTTTGGCTTTGTGCCCACTGCCACTGGCTGGTTTAAGATGCCCCAGTCTGGCTACACAATTTTGGAAGACCAGGTAGAAATTGGTTGCAATAGTAATGTCGATCGAGCAGCCGTTGGTGAAACTCGGATTGGTCGGGATACCAAAATTGATAACTTAGTTCATGTTGGTCATGGCTGTGAGATTGGTTCTAACTGTGCGATTGCTGCTCAGGTCGGCTTAGTGGGCGGGGTGAAAATTGGCAACCAGGTCTTACTCGGTGGTCAGGTAGGGATTGCGAACAAAATTACGGTGGGCGATCGGGCGATCGCTTCTCCCAAGAGCGGTCTGCACAGCGATGTGCCTGCTGGTACGGTGATGTCGGGATATCCAGCAGTACCTCACAAAACTTGGCTGAAGGCTTCGGCGATTATTAATCGGCTTCCGGAGATGTATCAGGCATTCAGAAAACTTCAAGGCTGATCCATATCTCCAAATTTTACATAGTGATTTATCGAGACATCGCCAGCTCTAAATCTTTTTCCCAATCATTTAGTTGCACTCCAAAGGTTTGCCATAATTTGGTGCTATCAAGCTGAGAATTAGCGGGGCGAGCAGCAGGAGTGGGGTAGTCGGTAGCAGGGATAGGCAGGATTTTATCTACAGTCAAAACCCGATCGAGGTCTAGCTGTCGAGAAAAATCTACAATCTTATGGGCAAAACCATGCCAGCTTGTTACTCCAGCAGCGCTGAGGTGATAAAGACCATTGGCTGGTTGTTGTGGCCATTGACAAACCACTTGGGCAGTGGCTTCGGCGATCGATCGGCTCCAAGTAGGCGCACCAATTTGGTCGGCAACAATCTTTAACTCTGGTTTCTCGGCTGCCAATCTGAGAATAGTTAACAAAAAATTCTTGCCCCGCATTCCATAAACCCAAGTAGTCCGAAAAATTAAATGATCACCGCCGACAGCTTGGATCGCTTGTTCTCCACCCAGTTTGGTTGCACCATAGACTCCCAGCGGATTAGTCGGGTCTGTTTCTACATAAGCGTTGGTCTTGGTGCCATCAAACACATAGTCGGTGGAATAATGCACCAACAGCGCTCCTAACTTGGCGGTTTCTTCGGCCAAAACCTGGGGAGCGGTATGATTGATTGCTATAGCGGTTTCTCGATCGCTCTCTGCTTTGTCCACCGCAGTATAGGCTGCGGCGTTGATCACAATCTGTGGGCGTAAAGTTTGGATGGTATCTCGCAATTTATTAGTATCAGCCAAGTCTAAAGCTTGACTGCCCAGCACTGTGACTTGACCGATCGAAGGGAGGGTACGCTGGAGTTCCCAGGCGACTTGGCCTTGTTGGCCGAGAATGAGAATTTGAGGTTTGGCTGGCATGGGTAAATGGTGGAAAATAGGCGTAATTAATACAACATTGTCTAACAAGGTGGACACTTTACTTATTGCTGAGCATGTTCTGGGGGCGTTTGACTAATTCTTGAAACTGTTCTGTACTGCCATTAAAGACATTTAGATCGACTAAGTTGCCGATGCCACTCACCTGGCCTCGTTCACTATATTGCCAAAATATCCAGCGACGGCCATCGGCTAAATGAGGTTGGGTGTAGAAGTTGCTAATCCAAATGGGATGTTGAACAAATTCGTGCTGTAAATAGGCATCATAAAACTCATGGGTGGCATAAATAATTGGAATTTGCTGGTAGACTTTTTGAACTGCGATGATATAGTCTTGAAGTTCTTGTTTGAAGGCGGCTGGTGATAGGCGAGTTTGACAGTTGCCACCGAATTCCAAATCGATGATGGGTGGTAAGGTGTTGTCTTCGACAGGCACAGAGGCAATGAAATTCTGAGCTTGGAGTTTACCTGGTTTACAAAAGGTGAAGAAGTGATAAGCTCCCCGTATGAATTTTGCCTGACCAGCGTTACGCCAGTTGTCGGGGAAGTTGCGATCTTTGAAGTTTCCACCCTCGGTGGCTTTGATGAAGATGAAGTTTACTTGATTTTGATCGATCTTTGACCAGTCAATTTGTTTTTGGAAGGCCGAGATGTCGATACCTTGGATGGGGTATTGTTTTCGATCGGGTTGATGAATTTTCCAGTACCCAAAGTAAAATGCGATCCCAAAACCCACACTACTAAGCAAGGTTGTCAGGATGATTAATACAATCAGTTTTTTGCTGGCTAATAATTTAAGCTGTGGCCTTGCCATAGACAATGGGATGGGTCAGATGGTGAGAACTCGACTATTATAGGGGAGTCTGCCGTTTAGTGCGACTCACCAAACCTATGCCTTCTCCATTTCCTGGGATGAATCCCTACCTAGAAAATCCAGAATTTTGGACAGAAGTTCATCATTTGCTCATT
>JANMEE010000065.1:0-3448 GCA_031376645.1 Dolichospermum sp. OTE_75_concoct_329_sub
CCGGAAATTCTTGCTGCTTGTCCCGTCCCGTGACTTACCACTGTTTCCATCATTTCTACTACCTGTTGGGTGGTTGTAGCTGAGAAAATTTGCCGTGGTTCTGGGAGAGTAGTTGAATAGTGCATTCCCCCTTGACTATCAATTAGTCCTCGAACTACGTGGGGTGTAACTAATTTGCCCCCATTGGCTAGTGCACCGTGTAGTTGTACCAGTTGTAATGGAGTTAGAGAGAACCCTTGTCCAAAAGATGTGGTAGCTGGTTCAATAGCTGAAGAGATAAATTGTTCTTGACTTTTGAGTTGGCCTCTGACTTCAAAAGGTAAATCTGTCTCAACTTTTTGTCCTAGACCTAAACGTTCTAGCCAGTTGTAATATATGGATGGTTTTAATCGTTGAATGATTCTCACCATACCAATGTTACTAGAAGTTTGTAAAATCTCAGGAATAGTTAACTGGCGATAACCTGTTTTTTCCGCATTTTTGATAGTATGTGTACCGATTTTAATAGAACCAGGATCTATAAATGTATCATCTGGTTTAATTGAACCATTTTCTAGGGCGATCGCCACATTTACAGGTTTAAAAGTTGATCCCGGCTCATACAAATCAGCCACAGTCCAGTTTTTAAACAGAGAAATATCAGATTTAGAATATTGATTCGGGTTATAAGTAGGTTGAGAAACCAAAGCCAATAAAGAACCATCAACTGCATCCATGACAATCACTGCACCCCGTTTGGCACTAAATTTAGTCATCTGTTCTTTTAACGCCGCACGAGCAATCCGTTGCACACGACTATCAATAGTCAATTGCAGTTTTAAATCATCAAAATGCAGAAATCCCTCAGTTGCATAATTTGGCATCAACGACCCATTCCCAGACTTACTCATCCGGACTGTTTGTACAGAACGTTCTAGCAACTTCTCCTGACTATATTCCACACCGGCTTGGCCACGACGGTCAAGATTAACATAGCCCACCACATCAGCCACCAAATCATCTTGGGGATAGAATCGGGAGTATTTTTGGATAAACTCGAAGCCATTCAAGCGGAGTGATATCAACTTATCAGTAATATCTTCAGAGATACCAGAAGCTAGTAAAATTCCACTCCGTTTACTTTGAAATATTTTGACTAAATCAGCCTTTTCCTTGCCGATAATCGGAGCAATTTTCTCAGCAATTTCCTCCTGAGAATGATCAAATAACTTGGGATGGCTATATACATTATAAACAGGACGGTCAATAGCCAAGACATTATTACCCCGATCCACTACCGGACGACGAGGCATATAAGGGCGTAAATTGACCATTTGCTGGTTTCGCGCCCTCTGAGTCAGCTTTTTTCCCTGAACAATTTGTAACTGATATAAGTTAAATGCCAACCCTACCATACCAATCATTAGCACACCCCACACAGCAAACAGTCGTAATCGAATGTTGGGTGGGTTTTCTGGTGTTTTCGGATCAATACTTCCTGGTTCAGCTTGTCTAGAAAACTTTCGTTGTCGTTTGAATTCTAAATTACGTAAATTTCTGAGTTTTGTTTTAATTGATGACTTCAGCATTAGAGCAACATATAGTTAGGGTTTGCATCAAAGAAAGCAAAAGCATTGATAAATAAAGGTTTCCAGAGTTTTATCAGCAAACAAGTGCCAGATTATTGCCAATAGATGTTGAAAACCCTTGCATTTTAACTAAAAATAACCGCGTAAATTCGAGGGCTAATTGCCCAACTCTTCTCTTCCTTCTTCTTCTTCCTTCTTCCTTCGTGTCCTTCGCTCCTTCGTGGTTCATTAACTCCTGAATCCTGACTCGGTGAATCCTGACTCCTGACTCGGTGATTCGGTAACTCGGTGACTCAGTGAATATTTTAATATCCCAGTGGAGAAGGCGGTTCTGGTTGCGATTCTGGTTGAGAAGTTGAGAATGATGACTTGGGATAATTATTAGATGTTGGTGGTAAGAAAATTGTCCCCTTAGAAGTCGGTGATACCAGTTCAGTACCAGGCTTTTCTGCTTCCTGTGCCATCTTACTAGTCAGTGTCGCATTGGCAGTATTTAACTGTCGCTCATGACGTTGAAGGCTTTGTAGTTTGCGGTAAGAATCACTCCAAAGCTCTTGCGAATATACTGTCCAACCATAAACTATTAATGTTGCTGCCACTAATAAAAATACTAAAATTGACGAATAGCGATTGAGTATATACATACGTAGCAACCATGCAGGCATAATTGAAGTATCGCTCATTCTATGTACAGTAGTATTTAATTGTTTATTAATATCTGTAGTTTGTTTTTTACCTGCTTCTAAGTTTGAGGTACGAATTGCTGTCTTATTTCTGCGAGAACCTAAAAAATTTAGCCAAGCATTCCGGGGACTAGGCGATTTAACTGCTATTGGTTCACTATGCAGTCGGGAGGAACTCTGTGTTTTTTTATTCAGACTCCGAGAACGTCGTCTATTCAATGACAAAGGAGACTTGCCCCAAAACCAAGTATTTTTTGCAGAGAATGCTGATTTACGTTCAAAAACCATGATTTTATTGATAATAAATACTGTATTTTTGACTTGATAAGATCTTGCCTTAAGTTACATTTTCAGATCAAGAATTGAAGCCATTCTAACCCTTAATCATGATCTATTTGTATTACATATAATATACAAGAATGTTACAAGTAGGCATGAGTTGAAATATGTAATCAGAAAACCCTAAAAAAAAATCAATAAATAAGGTATCTTATTCAACAGGTGAAAGATTTTATTGCCACAATTGGTGAAAGAGGAGTTATGAAGACAAGAATTTTTGGTTTGGCTCTAATGTTAAGTTTGGCTACTATGCTTGGAGCTTGTGACGGTGGTAGTGAACCAGCAGGTACTACAAGTTCTCCAGCCGCAACAACAGGTGGCGAACCAGCAGATACTGGTGCTACCCCTGCGGCGACAACCGCTCCTATGGCGACAACCTCTCCTGAAGCGACAACATCTCCTGCGGCAACAACATCTCCTGCGGCTACCCCCAAAAAGCCCTAGTCTAAGGTTATATATCTCGTCCTCATAGAACCTCGCGGTAAGTGGGAAACTCAGCGGCTTTAGCCCTGAGAGGAAAACGGCACGTGCGATTTTAATCGCTGTGGTTTTTGTGGTACAATTAAATTACGAGTAGGAATAACTATCTACGTGTTGAAGCATCCTAGTATCGGAGAAATCCCGGCTCCCCTGAAACAACGGTTAGGTTTAAGTCCTAACGACAGTATGACGAGCAAGGAGCAAACAAAGGCAGGTTGCGGAGCGTACCGCGTTTTGGCTTAGTGATGGACTCCGAAAGTATTAGAAACAAAAAAGTAGATAGAAACCTAAGCTTGACTTAGAGTGACTAGGTAGACGACGTTTGACGGTCGTAGCGAGAGTTTTACTCTGTCCGCAGAATCGAGCGTGTCTTTAGAC
>JANMEE010000093.1:0-23679 GCA_031376645.1 Dolichospermum sp. OTE_75_concoct_329_sub
ACAAAATAACGTCTCTACAAAATAACGTCTCTACAAAATAACGTCTCTACAAAATAACGTCTCTACAAAATAACGTCTCTACAAAATAACGTCTCTACAAAATAACGTCTCTACAAAAGAACTTCTCTACAAAGGAATGTCTCTACAAAGGAATGTCTCTACAAGAATGATCAGAAATTATTTTTTCTTTGTCCGATTTTTGCGTCGGGAATCCTTCTGCATTTTTTTCTTCTTATCAGCTTTATCTTTATTTTTTTTAACTGAGGGATTAAAGCCTTCTGAGAGAATGGGTAAATTATACTTTTTATCCGGTGTCTTTGGTCGAAAACAAGCCCAATGCTCCATTTCTGATATAGTATTATCAACCAAAGAATAACGTTGATTATTACGTAATTTATTTAAGTTAGCTTCTATACCAACTTCAATAGCATCATCCACATTCTTTTGCCTAATATACCATAAATCAATTAAATCATTCTCAAAAGCTCTGTCAATATGTTCCTTCAATTCAATAGGACAAATATTGGCACTATTCTTAACTAAATGAGTCCAGACATAAGAATCTTCCGGTTCATTTTTAAGTTTGCTTACAAAAAGTTCCTCATAATATTTAATAACCTCCTCTCTAGTAATAATTCCTTGAAGCATGAGAACAACTAATGATTGAATAGCAGCATCTCTAACATATTCATTAAGTTCGGCATTTTCTATCAGTTGCTTAATTGGCTCAATATTTCCATCATAAACAGAAGCCAAAATTTTCGCTAAATCTTCAGTGACGACATCTCCAGTTATATCTAATGGCATATCACCCGGAATTGAAAAAAATTCAATAATTAGAGAGTAAGCTTTAGTTTCTCTAAATTGTGCTAATAAATATAATGCATAAATATGCAACATATATGTATTTTTATCAAAGAATTCCTCCAGATTATTTTTACATTCTTCTAAAGTAGCTAATAAAACAGGAGTAATAGCTTCACGTTCTTCAATAGCTCTCTCTAAAGCTAGACGGGGAAACGTTCCAGTATTGTTTTCTAATTCAGACAAAATTTCTTCTAACTGCATATCAAATATTAAAAATTAAGTTGACAAAAAAATGGTAGTGCTGATGATTTACTAGCAGCACCAAGGAAATACTATACCATTCTTATTTAATTTACAGCACTTCCTGCTGTTATGAGGTACATCATAGCCCTAAATACACAAAAATATCTAACAAATTTCATCCAGGGATATTGCGATTACATAAAATCCAATAAAATCCAAGTTGCTGAACTGCTTGGTTAAATTGTTCAAAATCTACAGGTTTGACAATATAGCTATTTCCTCCAAGTTGATAACTCTCAATTACATCTTTGTCTTCAGCAGAAGATGTCAAAACAACAACGGGAATTGTTTGTGTACGTGGGTCAGATTTAAGTTGTCGTAAAACTTCCAATCCACTTACTTTCGGTAGTTTTAAATCCAGTAAAACCACTTTGGGTTGATTCGTTATTGTTCGATCAGCGTATTGTCCGCGACAAAAGAAAAAATCGAGGGCTTCTGCACCATCTTGTAACCATTGGATTTGATTACCAATTTTAGCGCGACGTAAAGCCCGCATAGATAATTCAGCATCAGCAGGATTGTCTTCTACTAAGACAATAGAAATCTGTTGTTCAGAAGATATATCAGGGGTTTGGTTAGTCATTAGTTATTAGGTATTGGGAATATTTAATCGGGAAGGGTGAAATAAAATGTTGCACCTTGATTAACTGTGGCTTCAGTCCAAATACGCCCTCCATGTCGTTGAATAATCCGTTGAACTATCGCTAGCCCTATGCCGGTACCTTCAAACTCTTGTTCGCGGTGCAGACGTTGGAATACTCCAAAGAGATTATCGGCATACTGCATATCAAATCCTGACCCATTATCTCTGACAAAGTAGAATATTTCACTATCTATAATCTCATAACCGACTTGAATATGGGCAATAGGTTTGTAACTGGTGTATTTGATGGCATTTGATAATAGGTTAATCCAGACTTGTGTGAGCAGGGAAAGATCACCTTGACAAATTGGTAATTCAGCGATCGCAAATTCAATTTCTCGTTCTGAATGTTCTGAGGTCAAATCACTCAGTACCTGTTGAATTAACTCATTAAAAAAGATTGGCTGTTTAACAATTTCTCTACGATCAAAACGGGATAAATTCAACAAATCATCAATTAATTCACCCATGCGTTTAGCATTATCTCGGATAACTTTTAAATAACGATTTCCTTCCGTATCCAGTTGTTCACTATAGTCTTCTTCCATCATTCTTGAAAAGCCATCAATTGCCCGCAAAGGCGCTCGTAAGTCATGGGAAACAGAATAGGAAAAGGACTCTAAAGATTTGTTAGCAGCCTCTAATTGGGCAGTTCTTTGAATGACGCGGATTTCTAAAGACTCATTCATTTGACGCAGGGCTTCCAGCACTCTTTTTCGCTCTAATTCTGCTCCTGCGCGAGCAGCAAATACATCTAAAATTGTCTTTATTCGTTGCGGATCTATCAATGGTTGTAAGTCGAGAATACAAAGATTACCAATAGGATCACCATTAGCATTTTTTAAAGAAATACCTAAATAACTATCAGCTTGCATTGATATCAAATCTAAGTCTTCAGGGAACATTTGCTGAACCATAGTTTCGCAGTGAAACAGTCCATCTTTTAAAGCAAATTCACAGGGTGTATAAGCTGGAAAGTAGGATATTTGTGCTTGTAATGCCCCATTCGCCCAAAAAGCTAGAGCTTTAAGTTCACCATTTACAAGTTCGGTAACAAGGGCATAACACACGTGCAAGGCTTCAGCTATATGACGAACTAAGGCTGGAAAAAAATCTTGTCCTGTCACCGCAGCCGTTCCTGTGACTAAACTTTGCAAGGTTGTTTCTGCTCTAACGAGAGCCGCTTCTCGATATTTTGCCTCAGTAATATCTCGCATGACAGTAGAAAGATATTCCAAATTTCCATCTGTATTTTTATGGGCAATTATCATCTGAGAAACGGGAATTTCCTCACTTTCACCTGTTAACAAAGCCGTTTCACCCAGCCATGTACCATGTTCAATTGCCGCAGGAATACCTTGATTTTGAATAATATCTAATGCCCATTGAGGATGGTAATTAGGAATAGCCAAAGTAGAATAGTCTTGGGGGAACGTATCAGATAATTTTCTTAATGTAGAATTATTCCACAAGTTAAGACCTTGAGGATCAGCCATACCAATATGATCAGTAGAGGCTTCGAGAATAGCAATCATGCGATCGCGGTCTTTCTCTGCTTGTTTCCGTTCAACAATTTCTGCCTGCAAGGAATGATTCAATTCTGCTTGTTGTTGTAAAAGTCGAGCATTATTAATAGAAATTGCGGCTTGAGTAGAAAGTAAATTGATTATTTCTATCCGTTCTTGGGTGAAGGCATTGGTGGTGAGATTATTTTCTAAAAGGACAATTCCTGCAATTTTTCCTTGGTTCAAGAATGGCATACAAAGCAGAGATTTTGATTGATGTTGAATAATCCAAGGTTCAGATTGAAAATTACCGTCTTGAGTAGCATGACTAAGAACAACGCTTTCATGAGTGCGAACTACATAATTAATTAAAGCTGTTGGTAAATTATAAATGCTATTTACCGATATTAATTCAACTTGTTTATTGTTAATTGATCCAATTATTTCAATCCGCCATTCTTCCTCTGTGGGCAAAATTAAATAACCTATTTGCGCTCCTGCATTCTCAATTAAAATGGTCATCAGTGTAGCTAAAAGTTGATCTAAGACAATTTCACTAGCGATCGCATGAGAAGCCCTCAAAACAGTTTCTAGATCAAGCGCTTCTAAGTTACTAGAGGAGGATTGTTTAGTGTCCAGTTTGTTTATGCTATTTTTTGCTGATCCCAGTTCTAGTAGGTAGGGATACCGCTTTTCTAAATCTTTAACTTTAGCTTTTGCTCCCCACCTTAAATAACCATATCTTGCCTCTTGTAAATAAACTTTAGCTATAGTAATTCTGTCTTGCTGCAAATAAAATTTTGCAGCTAATTCATTGGCTAAAGCTTTTTCTTGGAAATAGGCATTTTTTTCTGCCAAACTAATAGAGAGATCATAAGCATTCATTGCTGCTATCACCTCACCCAACACCCGATACTTTTCTGCCTCTACCAAATACCACTTGTTTTGATAATTCATTGGAGCGTGACTTGCCCAAAGCTGCATCTTTTCTTGATTGGTTTGTACTCGTTCCCAAATAAAAGTTTTTTCTGCTTCTGTTGCCTTTAAATAGATTGCTAGACGTGCCAAAGAATCATAAAAATAGAAAATCGGAAAAACCGCGTTTACCCTACCTCCATCTAAATAATTTTCTGCTTTATTCACATTTTCTATTGCTTGGTGAAACTGGTCAAAATAATAACAAAGTAGTAATTTATTGAAATAAATATAAAATAGTCCCTTATGATGATTTGCCTGTTGCAACAAAGGTACTTCCTTAGTTTCATTGTAAATTTCACCAATTAAAATACCAGGTTCGGCAGATGTCGTGATTAAATTTAAAACCGTTTGTTGATAAACTTTCAAAGCATTGGCATTAGTAGATTCTTCTAATTGATGTAGTGCTTGGATATAGGTTAGGAGTTTGCGTTGCAATTTAGGCAAAGGCATACTTGTGAAAAAGCAATGATCACAGTGATGTAAAATGCTATATCCGGCAAATTCAATATCCCCTGTATCAATACCAAGTTGATAGGCATCTAATAACGGTTGAATTGTTTCTTGAAGATGAATTTTGCGAAATCGAATTGAAGTATTAGCCATGAATGTAGTTTTACACCGTATTAATGGATTAGGAAATTTATCTAATAGATTTAGTGCCAGTTTAACAAACTCATAGCTACTATCAATATCCATAATAATGCCGCCCAGAATATTACTATATCCGGCATAACCAAAGGCAGATAGATCATTATTTCCATAATCAATTGATAAATTTACCATCTGCAAGATGATTAAAGGAAATAGAGGTGGTGCAGCTTGGTATGCGGGGGCATTTAAACTTATTAGTAGTTGCATAATTAAAGGAGCAACTGCATCTGTCATTGGTGGCAAATTAATTAAATCCTCAATTGATCTTCCCATTACTTTTGATGCAGTTTGGGCAAAGGCATTTTCAATATCTTCAGAAGTGGGAGATATAGGTAAATAAACTCCAAATGTTTGTAAAGCCTGAAGTCCAATTTTCAGTGCTTCCAGAAATTGTATTTGTCCTGCATAAGCCTGAATTTTGACTTCATAAACTTTAATTTTATCAACAACAGTTTTAGCATTTTCCAGAACTATATTTGCCCATTGTTCCATTTGATAAAATCTGCCATTTAGATAAGCAGATTCTGCTGCTAAACTATACAAATTTAAGGTTAGATCATATTGAGTTTGCCAACTTTCTTTTTCCAAAAGTTCTAAACTTATTTCAAAATATCCCAAAGCTGAACTATAAGCTGCTGATGCTTTAGCTTTTTCCCCAGCTAATAAATTTAATTGTGCTAAATGATCCCGTTCTGATTGTTGTTGAATTAAATCTCTCCCTTGATTCAGTTGATTTGTAATATCAAAAATTTTCTCTTCTCTTTGTTCTATTGGTGTTTGATTTAATAACCGTTGTCCGATTTGCCAATGAACTATTTGACTTTCGTTCTCGGAAATTAGAGAATAAGCCGCTTGTTGAATTCTGTCATGAACAAATTTATATTCAATAGTAGGATTATTGCTGGGAAGTGGGACATCAAATTCAACAGATTTATAATCATTACTAAGAGGAAGAATTAATCCGTGAGATATTGCCTCTCGTAAAATTTTTGATGTTTCTTGGAGCGATAATTCCGCAGTATAAGCTAAAGTTTTTAAGTCAAATCGGTTGCCAACACAGGCAGATAATTTTAAAATTTTTTGTGTCTGCTCATGCAATTTCTGAATTTTCCCAGCCATTAAATCAACAACATTATCAGTAATACCTAGATTCTGAATCTCCTCCATTGACCATTGCCAATTACCTGTTTTTCTGTCAAATTTCAGCAGATTTTCAGTATAAAGAGATTTAATAAATTCATTTAGAAAAAAGGGATTACCCTGGGTTTTATCCTGAACTAACTGAGCTAAGGACCAAGAATATTCTAGTTGACAGCGTAATGTATCGGCAATCAAGTGATTAATATGAAATAGACTTAATGGAGTTAGCAAAATTTGGTTAATTACTTCACCATTTTGCTGAATCTCTTCTATCATGCGGATGAGAGGGTGGGAAGCATTGACTTCATTGTCCCGGTATGCTCCAATTAATAATAGAGATTGTTCAACCGTTGATGTGGCTAATAGTTGCAGTAGTTTTAAAGAAGCACTATCTGCCCATTGCAGATCATCTAAAAAAATTACTAAGGGATAATCTGACTGAGTAAAAACGCGAATAAAATTTTGGAAAACTTGATTAAAACGATTTTGGGCTTCTGTTGGTGGTAATACAGGTACATCTGGCTGATTTCCTAAAACCAGTTCTAATGAGGGAATAATCTGGCTAATAACGCGACTATTAGCACCTAGTGCAGCTAAGAGTTTTTCACGCCACTGAATTAATTGAACTTCACTTTCAGTTAATAATTGTTTGATAAGTGATTTAAAAGCTTGAGCGATCGCAAAATAAGGAATATTCCGTTGATACTGATCAAATTTACCCGCAATAAAATAACCCCGGCTGTGTGTAATAGTTTTATAAATCTCCTGTACCAGTGCCGATTTACCAATACCAGAATACCCCGCCACTAAAACCATTTCTACCCCATAAATCGGCTTTTCTCCCTTAATTCCCGTGACTCTAGCAAAGGCAGCCAATAATTTCTCAACTTCTTTTTCTCTACCATAGAGTTTTTCTGGGATATGAAACTTATCAGATATATCTTCTTGTGCTAAAACAAAAGATTCAATTTTGCCAGTTTGTTGTAATTGAATCAAACATTTTTCTAAATCTTGCTTAATTCCCCAGGCACTTTGATAACGATCTTCTGCCATTTTTGCTAACAACTTCAGCACAATTTCTGAAACTGGGGGCGGTATTTCAGGATTAAGAACATCAGGTGAAATAGGTTCTAAAGCTAGGTGATGATGAATTAACTCCAGGGCATCATTAGTTCCATAAGGCAGCCGATTAGTTAACATTTGATAAAATGTCACACCCAAAGAATAAAAATCAGTTCTATAATCAAGAGAACGATTCATTCTTCCTGTTTGTTCTGGCGATATATAAGCCAGCGTTCCCTCTAATACTGTAGGATTTTTGATAGTTAGTGTTTCCCGTGGTAAAGCACTAGCAATACCAAAATCAATAATTTTCAGTTCCTGTGTTTCCAGATTTAGAACAATATTAGATGGATTAATGTCTTTATGAATAATACTTGCACCATGAATTTCACTTAAAATTGCAGTTATTTGCATCGATAAATTAAGAAACTCTGTTAAAGTAAACCTGCGGGTATCCATGATCTTGGCTAAAGATTTACTACCAAAATCCTCTAAAATAATTATAAAATTACTTTGTACTTGCTGCAAATCATAAGCCTGAATTACTCCTGTCATAGATAAACTGCGGGTAATTTCATATTCGACCTTATAGCGCGTGATATCCTCTGGTGTCGGGTAGTCTTTCTTCAAAACTTTAAAAATGACAGGTAAATTATCTAATGTCCTAATTCCCCGATAAACTAAAGAGTTGACGCTTTCATGAATTTTTGTCTGAATTTGATAACCAGGAATTTTTAGCATGGTTCAACCGCCGTATATTGGTAAACTTAATGTTGCTGCTGGAGATGAAAATGTGAGCAAAAAGGTAATCCTATCTATTTTGAACCATGACTGAGCCATTAAACGTCCTAATTATTGAAGATTCAGAAACTGATGCCACATTGGTTCTTCGGGAACTACGTCGTGGTGGTTTCAATCCCATCTGGGAGCGTGTCCAAACAGACCAAGAATTCCGCACAGCTCTTAATAAACGGACATGGGATGTCATCCTTTCCGATTACCGATTACCTGGATTTAATGCTCCTACGGCTTTAGAAATAGTCAAACAGACTCAAAAAGATATTCCTTTCATTCTTGTTTCTGGCACAATTGGCGAAATATTTGCTGTGCAAATGATGAAAGCTGGCGCTCATGACTATGTGATGAAGGATAACTTAAACAGATTACCAGAAGCAGTCCGCCGAGAAATACGAGATGTACAGGTGCGAAAAGAACGCAAACACGCCCAGGAATTACTGCTTCATAATGCTTTACATGATCCCTTAACCAAGTTACCAAATCGGACACTATTGGAGGAGAGAATTGAACTAGCCATTCACCGTGCTAAACGAGTGGAAACCTATCATTATGCTGTCTTATTTCTAGATTTAGATCGATTCAAAGTCATTAATGACAGTTTAGGACATTTCGCTGGAGATGAACTACTTAAAAACATTGCTCAGAAACTGAAAAATCATCTGCGTGATATTGATTTGGTTTCTCGACTTGGTGGTGATGAATTTGTAATTTTACTAGAAGATATTGATAGTTTAGGAAAAGCTGTTCAAATCACTAACCGTATTCTCAAAGATTTTGAAATACCATTGATAATTGATAATTCTGAAGTAGTTATCAGTACAAGTATTGGTATTGTTTTAGGAACAAAAAACTATAATTTTGCTACAGATTTACTCCGAGATGCTGATATTGCTATGTATCAAGCCAAAGCTCAAGGTAGAAATTCCTATAAAATTTTTAATGCTCAAATGCACACCCAAGCCGTAAACCGACTAACTGTAGAAACAGAAATTCGTAAGGCTATTGAAAGAGAAGAATTTATCATATATTATCAGCCTATAATTGATATATTTACTAGTAATTTAATTGGATTTGAAGCATTAATCCGCTGGCAACACCCAACTCGTGGCTTAATTTTACCGAGTGAATTTATTCCTATTGCTGAAGAAACTGGGCTAATTGTACCGATGGATTATTGGACACTTTATACAGCTTGCCAACAACTAGCAACTTGGAAAGATCAGTTTCCCCATCATTTCCCTTTAAAAGTTAATATTAATCTTTCTGTTCAAGATATTCGTCAAGATAATTTAGTTGAAACCATTGATAATATATTAGAAAAAACAGGTTTAGAAGGAGAATTAATTACTTTAGAAATTACTGAGAGTATGCTGATTGAAAATATCGATCAGACAATTAATTTACTAACCGAATTAAAGTTAAGAAAAAATCAGATTAGTATTGATGACTTTGGTACTGGTTATTCATCACTCAACTATCTTCATCGTTTACCCGCAGATAGTTTGAAAATTGATCGCTCTTTTGTGAGTCAAATGCAGGAAGAAAATCGTAATTATCAGGTTGTGAGTACGATTATCACCTTGAGTAATCAACTCGGATTATCTGTTGTAGCGGAAGGAATTGAAACACCACAGCAATTACAATGGTTAAAGCAACTTGGATGCGAATTTGGTCAAGGCTACTTATTCTCTAAGCCCTTGGCTGCTAAAGAAATTGAAGCCCACTTTTTGCGAAATAAGAGCTTGTTGCAAATTATACAATGTTTTTAAATAGACAGGTAATTTAATTATTTACCCAAGATATAAATTAAGTTAAAAGTGGGTATGCTAAATTTAAGGTGATAGATAACAGGGAACAAGTGACAGAAATAATCATCAATCTCCAATGATAAATTAACTTTTAAAAGCCATGAAACTAGAAGATAAGAACAGAATTATCGGCTACTTTATGGAAGAAGCCAAAGAACATCTCAATACAATCTATCAATGTTTCTTCCGCTTACAAAATCTTATTGATGACCACGATGAATTAAATACCCTATTCCGTGCTACCCTTAGTCTCAAAGGTGGTTTGGCCATGTTAGGCTTTACAAGGGTGCAAAATATTGTATATCGTTTAGAAAAATGCCTCAAGTTACTACATTATCCGATTATTGCTGATGAAGCCCTCCAGTTATTGTTTTTAGACGTATATCATACCCTCAAAAAATTAATTAATCAAATAGAAACCAATGAAGAGTTAACTTTAGAGAAAATATCTGATATTACTTTAAATATTGGTGCCATTTTTACAGTTTTGAATTCCCATCTCCTGTTTTTAATTGATAAATCAAAATATAAAACTAAAATTACCAACTTAGATGCAAATCAAGACTGGAGTTATAACATCCCACTCAAACTAATTTTATTAGATTCTAAAACTTTTTTATGTAGAACCTTTGCAGATTACTTCGCCGGTTTACCCAATGTAGAAATAGTTAATGGTACTATTGAAGAATTACCTTTCTTCGATTGTGTCGTTACGGCTGCTAGTTCCCTGACTTCTGCTAATAGTGTTGATGCTTCAACTCTCAATTTTTTTAGCGAAGATGTGAAAAAGTTATTAAAACAACGCATTCAAGAACTATATTTAGGAGAACAACCTATAGGCACGTCTTTAATTTTAGAAACTAATCATACCTTACACCCATTTATTGCTCATACACCGAGCCTGAGAATGCAAATGTCAATAGCCGGTAAAGATCATGTTTACCAATCTATCTGGTCAACCCTTTTGGCTATCCGTCAACATAATAAATTATATTGCAATAGTTTGCAAAAGCAGATTAATATAGTTGCCATTCCTGGATTAGGAACAAGTTTCGGTAGTGTTCCCGTTGATGAAGTCGCTAGGCAAATGTCTATGGCATACCAAAATTTTCTTTTTAGTCTTTCCCCCTTCTATAATTCTTATCAGCAACAAGTTCAGGATTTAGTTACACTTTTTTAAATCTTGCAAAAATAATTCTGTAAAATTTTCTTAACTTTCGCAATATATCAAAGACAATTGTTAAATACTAGTTTAATCTTAGATAATGAAGGCATTAGTATTTGAAATCTATGAACTAAATTACCAAATCAGTCCAGGGTAATTATATAATTTTTTGTTCCTCCTATGACTCCCAAATACACAAAAATTAAATTTCCTCTTTGGCAATATTTAAACCAGCCATTATTTAGCCATGATATTCAATTAGTCTGGAGTCCCCAACGCTTTGCCATTCTTTGGCGAATTCAACTGTTGGAACGATGTTGGAGCAAAAAATGTGCCTCCAAGGGTAAACAACAGTCTTGACTATAGTAGGAGTCACCGAGTCACCGAGTCAGGAGTTACAGCAAATTGTCATCAAACCCGGAACATGAACCCCACCCCCAACCCCCTCCGGTGCAAGCGATGAGGGGGCTAAGATGTACCTTATATGATTGGAAATCGCTGTAGGAGAAAGAATTGACACTCTCAGGTCTAAAGACACTGAGATTCTACAGACAGAATTAGTTTAATCTAATTCTCGTTACGGTGGTCAAACACCGTCTAGTGAGTTTACTTAAATTGAGTTTAAGTTTTCCCGTTACTTTTTTTAAGATATTCGCTGATCCATTAAGATCAGCATTTACTAAAAACTTTTCACCTGTTAAGTAAAGTCCTCTCAAAATTCGTCTCCCAGATGCTTTCCACCCTTATTTAGTCCCTATTCCCTATTCCCTGTCACCTGTCACCTGTCACCTGTCACCTGTCACCTGTCACCTATTACATAGATTGACTCAAAAATAAAAATCCTACTTGCAACAAACCGACAACAAAACCTAAAACACCACCTAAAGTTACAATTGCTTGTAATTCATTTCTGACAATTCCCTCAATTGCATCTTCCAATTCAGCCGGTGAAGTAGCTTTTACTCGTTCTACAATTACTTGATCTATAGATAAAATCGGAATTGCTTGCTGGACAATGACTTCTAAATCTTGAGTTAAATACTTCTCTAAAATTACTGCTAAATCTCGCGCAACAACTTCCAAAGAAGTATTGACAACTGGTGAACTACTTAACCGATTTAGTAAGACAATAGAAATTCTTTCCCAGTCAGCCGATTCTGTTAATTCTTTGAGCAAATCGCTACCACTATTTTGCAGATATTGACGCACATTATCTCTAATAGTTTTTCGTAGTTGACGCACTGTCCCAACAGGGAGATTTTGCAAAGATAAATTTTCTAATACTTCCTTAATGCGATCGCGCATTTTCAGATCTTTAATTAATTCTTGCAATCTTTTGTTAGTTGCTTCCTTTTCATCTAAACAAAATGTCCGCAATCGAGTCAGAGTATTCTTTAATCCAAACAGATTTGCTACTACCCAATAAGTACCACTGGTTTTTTCTCGAAAACTTTCATCAATAGTTTGAATTGTGCGATCTGTCAAAAAATCAATTATAATTTGTCGTAATCTATCTGGAGGTAAAACTATCTCTAATAACCAATCAGCTAACCGGCTAGATTGTTCTTCACTCAGTTGAAACTCTAGTAATACCTTGTCAAATATTTGGTTAATTTGCGTTTCTAAAAATGTTTCTTGTCGCGCTAAAACCTTCAAAAGACGAGGTAAAGATTCACCCAACAAATCACGCAAAATTCCCGCCAAAATCTTAGTGCTACGAGGGTTTTTATCACCTTTAACTTGATCAACGACTAGACGTAATAACCAGAAAATTCCGCTTTGTAGCCGTTCTGGTTGCAGAAGTTTTCGCGCCAGATTTTGTATTTCTTCTGGAGTCAGGAGCGATTTCATAATCGCATTAGCAATATTTTGTCCTAACCGTTCCTGATTACTAGGAATTAAACCAGGAGTAAAGGGAACTTTTTGTCCTAAAATATAAATTGCTTTATAGGGACGAAATAACATTTTTATGGCTATGTCGTTGGTATAATAGCCAATTAATCCACCTAAGATTGGGGGAGATATATATAATAAAATTCGAGACAAATCCACAGGTTTTTGGATTGGGTAATGGGTAATTGGTAATCGGTAGAAGTTTTTTTAATTTTTAATTTTTAATTTTTAATTACTTACTACCAATACTCCCATCATATCGTTAGCAATGGGATAGTGTGTAACCTCCACAAAACCAGCTTGACGGGCTAACTCTATTTGCTCCTTCCCAGTGGGGAAGCGGTCTAAGCTAGGGCTAATATAAGCATATTCATCTTTTAAGCCTAAATTAGTGGCCATGGGAACTACACAATTACTTAAATACCACTGTTGCACAGCGCGTAACTGTTCATTACTGGGACGATGAAAGTCTAAAATTGCGGCTTTTGCTCCTGGTTTGAGAACACGGTGTATTTCTTGGAGACTACGAGGAATATCTTTAACATTTCTTAATCCATAGCCCATAGTAGCTGCATCAAAATAATTATCATCAAAAGGTAAATTTAATACATCTGCTTCTATCCAAGTAATAGGAGGTTGGGGATAGGATTTTTTGCCGCGTTCTTGAGCAAAATTTAATAAATTAGCTGAAAAATCAACTCCATAAACTTGGCCTGTCATTCCTACATGGCGTGCTAACCGAAAAGTTAAATCACCACTACCGCAGCATAAATCTAAACTAGTATTACCAGATTTGGCTGCGCTCCATTTCACTGTCATTTCTTTCCAAATGCGGTGTTGTCCTAAGCTTAACTGATCGTTAAGTTGGTCATAAACAGGAGCAATGCGATTAAATATAGTCTGAACTTCATTACTCATTTTTTAGGTAATAGGTGACAGGTGACAGGTGACAGGTGACAGGTGACAGGTGACAGGTGACAGGTGACAGGTGACAGGTGACAGGTGACAGGTGACAGGTGACAGGTGACAGGGAATAGGTAATAGGTAATCATAGGACTCCACAAAAAAGATCATCCAGTCTTGTGAGATGGGCATTTTGCCCGTCCTGATATTATTAAAAGTCTCTAAGGGAAGGAATTTTCTTATTTGTTTTTTCTCATATTCTTTCCTGGGCGCAGGCCCTGCGCCCC
Organism: Dolichospermum sp. OTE_75_concoct_329_sub; assembly: GCA_031376645.1. Classification (GTDB taxonomy): domain Bacteria; phylum Cyanobacteriota; class Cyanobacteriia; order Cyanobacteriales; family Nostocaceae; genus Dolichospermum. The sequence continues at coordinate 13,944 of JANMEE010000093.1, forward strand.
TACCTCCTGCTATTTTTGTTTAGAAGAGCAACAACTATTACTAGCAAGGAAAATTGCTAATAATTCTACTGATAAATGAATCAGTTTGAGTTCATCTTCTCGCAAACTGCATGATTCTTGCCATTGGATTGATAATATCCCTAAAATTTTACTGCGATAGCTAATGGGAACAACCAAATGTGCCTTAACATTATTATCTTGATAGTAATTGACACTATGTAAATGAGTATCTTTAGGTATATTTAGGCAAATTTGAATTTGATTTGTGGCGATCGCTTGCTGAGTCAATGGATCTTCTTCTAAGGAACTTTCTATAGTTCCCGTCTCACTGTAAACGCCTTGGGTTTCGATCAGGGTATTTTTCTCTACTAGCTGTAAAATGCAGCCATCAGCGGCTAAAGTCTCAGCAATGACTTGAGCAATGGGTTTTAGAGTATCCTCTAAGGTAGAACCTGCTTGAGTTAGCTCTACTAAAATACTCAATAAATCCATTTGTCCATGGGCATAACGCAACTGATCTGTGCGCTGCTTGAGCAAATCATAGCTTTCTGCGGCTTTTTGGACTACAGCCTTTAATTCTCCTGCGTCCCACGGTTTAGTAATGTATTTATATACCTGTCCAGCGTTAATTGCTTCCACCAAATCTTCAATATCAGTAAACCCAGTCAGAATTATTCGCACTGTATCGGGAAATTGTGGTAGAGTCCGACTAAGAAATTCTGTACCTTTCATTTCCGGCATCCGTTGATCGGAAATAATGACTGCTACTTCCCCTTCCTGTGCCAATAGTTGTAAAGCCGTGACACCACTATCAGCCTTTAGTACCTGAAAATCACGGCGAAATGTCCGATACAGTAGATCTAGATTATCTGGTTCATCGTCAACCACTAGGATTTTGAGTTTTTTGGGACTTTCCAGGGTAGTCAGTTGCCGACGAACTTTATTAAGTTCAATAGTGGGATTATCCATATTTATAGTCATGCTAATTTCTATTTTGTTATATTTTGTACCTGTATGATATTAAGAATAGCACTAAAAAACCAAGTAAGATACAAACTTGTTTGATACACTAATTTTACAATTATATGTCATGGTTATTTTTTTCTAACATTTTTATCAGCAGTAAGTCAAAATACACATAAGAGAAGAAAATAGTTTCCCAACTTCATATTTCTTTACATTCATCAAACAGTATTAACTTTAAAGACGCACATCTTAATTATGACCGAAATACAGCCCAATCTTCAAAATCCTGAACAGGAAACAGCACAGATAGCACAGACAGCACAGACAGCTACAGAATTATTAGTCAAACTGAGACAAAAACAAGGTACTTGGGTGGAATGGGGACAAGCGATCGCCTACCTGCAAAAAAACGGTTACAATCCCCAAGATATCTTTGAAGCCACAGGATTTGAACCAATTCAACAAAATCAGGTAATTGTTGGTTCTCAGGTTTACAGTTCCATGGAAAAATGTGGCTCATCGCCAGAAACATTAGCATATTACCAGCACAAGAGTAGTGATGTGTTATATGAATTACGTGGACTAACCCAAGAAGACCGGGCTACCACTGCGGATTTGACCTGTCAATACAAGCTTGATGCGGATGTAGTCAGGGATATAGCTAAAGCCGTTAAAGATTATTCTTGGTTTGCTAATTTACCAGAAGGTTTCAGCAAACATCCAGGAGATGCGATCGCTTACCAGTCGTGGAAGTATGCTAAACAAAAATCTGACTTATCAGAGCGATCGCGTTTAATCGCCAAGGGTTTACGCTTTGTCCACTCCGAAACAGCGAGAAAACAACTAGAACAACTGTTAATGGACTTTAGCGTTGCCCCCAAACTAGCACCCCCTATCTTGCCATTTTATCGTCTGGAAATTGACGAAGATCTACCTCGGATTTTACCCGTAGTAGGTGAATTGCCATTAACACCACAGGAGTTAAAAGCAGTCCCTTTTATTACCGAAATTCAACCATTTCGCATCGTCAAATTTGCCGGAGAACAAGCTTGGGTATCCTTACCAGGCTGGAAAGTGCTACTAAATGCAGAAGATCCTGTAGTCGTCATTGGTAATAGCGATATTTTTCCCAACCCCCATCAAAACAAAATTGAACCAATTATGATCGTCATAGATCGCGCCCAAAGAGAATGGGATATTTCCAACTATTTTGTATTTGAGAACGGTGATAGTATTGACTTTCAATGGTTTGAAACTGCACCAGTAATTCCCCTGTTAGGAAAAATGATTGTCTTGGTTCGTCCTAAGAAAATCCTTGATGAAGAATATGCCAAAGATGCTTGGCAGATTGACGAATAATGTAGCAGGAATTAATGAATCACGTATCCCTTACAAAATCGTAGAGATAGATCACGAAAAAAGAAAGAGTGGTATTTGGTTTTTGATTTTAACTTTGTCCATTACTATCAACTTAACCTAAAAGTTTCGTGAGCATCATGCCAAATTTATGCGAAGTTGCATAGAATCCTAAAATCCATTAACTAATAAATCTTTATCTGCGTTTATCTGCGTTTATCCGCGTTTAATAATGCTTAAGATTTGATTCTATACAGCTTCATATTAAATTGGTATAAGACCTAAGTATTTCTAATTTCAATTATGTCAGATACTCAAATTACTGCGGAAATATTGCCACCCTCACCGCTGACTCTATTAAAAGAAAATATCGCTGTTATTCGCGCCCAACTTCGCCCAGGACAAACACAAATGGCGGATTGGCAAGCAGGTCCATTGGCGGTTTCTGCTGTGCCTGGGGCGGGTAAATCTACAGGAATGGCGGCAGCAGCAGCGATCGCTATTGCTCGTCAATATGAGTATTATTTAAATACAGGCAATAAGGATTATAAACAGTTAATTGTGGTCACTTTTACCCGTTCTGCTACTGCCAATATTAAATTAAAAATTCGGGAAAACTTAAAAAAATTATCTTTACCACAAACAGGATTTGCCGTTTATACCTTGCATGGTTTAGCGTTAATTATCGCCAGTCGTCATCCTAACTTATCGGGGTTACAGTTAGAAAATGCGACTTTAATCACACCGAATCAAAGTCATAAATTCATTCGCGCAGCGGTAGAAAAATGGATTGCTAATTATCCAGAAATTTATCTGCGGTTACTTGCAGGACAGCAATTTGATGGCGAAGAAACCGAAAAACTCCGTCGTCAGTCGGTGCTGCGAACAGAAATATTACCAGATTTAGCTTACACCGTGATTCATGAAGCCAAAAGTTCAGGAATATCACCAGAAGATTTATTAGAGTGGAGTGAAAAAACTCAAGATAAATATGGAATTTTAAAAGTAGCGGCGGGATTATATGAACAATATCAAAACTTAATGCAGTTGCAGGATTTCATTGATTACGATGATATGATATTAGGGGCTTTAAAAGTTTTGAGAAATCCCAGCACCTGCCGCATTGAACAAAGTAAAGTTTTTGCTGTTTTTGAAGATGAAGCTCAAGATTCTAGCCCCTTACAAACAGAGTTATTAGAAATACTTGCTAGTCAAGAATATGCAGATATTTTAGATAAATCAGCTTTAAATTTAATTAGAGTTGGTGATCCTAATCAAGCCATTAACTCAACTTTTACACCTGCTGATCCTATTTATTTTCGGGAATTTTGCGAAGATTGTCAAAGTAAAGATAGACTAGCCGAAATGGATCAAGCTGGGCGCAGTACACCAATAATTATTGATGCTGCTAATTTTGCTTTAGAATGGGTAAATAGTCAAGATTTTGCCAAAACTAAACCGGGACGAGAACCATTTAGAAATCAGAAAATTCAACCAGTTAATCAACTAAATGGAAATCCGCAACCTGTGGGACAGGGATTAGAACTTCATACCCCTAGAGATATTCATCATACAGTTGAATTACTTTCCCAAAGAGTGATTGAGTTATTTACAGAAAATTCCCAATCTTGTGCAGCCATATTAGTTCGAGAAAATCGCCAAGGTAGATGGTTAGCTGCTGCCTTAGAACCGATATGCAAAGAACATAAAATTAAACTTTATGATGTGGGAGAAAAAGAACGCCGTTCTCATGTTCCTCAAGAAATTCTTTCATTATTACAGTTTTGCGAGCGCCCCCATTCTCCCGATTATCTCAAAGCTACTTTAGATGTTCTTGTCGAACGTCAATTAATTCCTAGCCAAGATATTAACACTCTAGCTAGTCTCCCGGAAGAATTTTTATATCCGGGTCCTTTAGCCCCACCGCAAACAGAAATAGTGCAAAAAGTGGCACATCTTTGTCGCAGCTTACTTAGAGCCTATTTAGAATTACCATTTTATCAAATAATCTCTTTTTTTGCCTTAACTTTAAAATATGATCAAGCCGAATTAGCTACTGCTGATAAACTTGCAGAACGGGTAAATCAGCAAATTTTTGGGAATAGCTCTATGGGGGCAATGATATCAGCTTTAAGTGAAATTGTCAGTTCTGAAAGATTTGAATCTGTAGAACCAGAAAATATAGAAGAACAATATACCAAAGCCGGACAATTAACAATTATTACCATGCACAAAGCCAAGGGGTTAGACTGGGATTATGTATTTTTGCCTTTTCTCCATGAAAACTTAATTCCTGGCAGATTTTGGATTCCACCCCAAGGGCAATTTTTAGGTGATTTTACCTTATCAGAAGTTGCCCGTGCCCAAATTCGTGCCGGACTGCACAAAAAACCCATCCCTGATATTAACCAAGCTTGGGAAGAATCAAAATACCTGAAAATGGCGGAGGAATATCGGTTACTTTATGTGGCTATGACTAGAGCCAAAAAACTTTTATGGATGTCTGCGGCGCAAAAAGCACCCTTTACTTGGAGTAAACCGGATAATTTACAAACATCAGCCCCTTGTCCGGTTTTTGCAGCTTTAAAACGGCATTTTGTCCGATAAAATCATTGGAAACCAGCAACTTAAAAAATATATTTTTTTGATTTTCCCTTCAATATAAGACCCTAAAGCCTTCTATTTTAGACATTTAAACCCCCTATTCAACTAATAATAATCAGATTCAACTCAATTTTCATTTTTACTTGTTTCCTCACTAATTTTTTGAGGAATCAGATAAATGATTCCTGAAACAATTGTTAATATTACAGATATCCAAAAGGCAATTAAAACAGGAGTTTGCCAAATAGGTGATAAAGGTGCAATTAATAGCGATATAGCAATGATTTGACTGACTGTTTTTAGTTTACCCCAAATATTTGCACCAGTGATAATAATTTGATTAACTCGCCAACCAGCGATCGCTAATTCCCGTGCTAAAATTATAAACACTGCCCAAGCTGGGATTTTTCCTAATTCTACAAATACTAATAATGGTGCGAGTACCAATAATTTATCTACCAAAGGATCAAGAAACTTCCCTAACTCGCTGATTTGGTTCAGTTTTCTAGCTAAATATCCATCTAACCAATCAGTTAAAGCCGCAATTAGAAATATTGTCAAACATATCCATTTTGCTTCATTACTAGGATTGTATAAACCATAAAGTAAAAAAGGTATTCCCAGCAGTCGAGAAAAAGTAATCCAGTTAGGTAGAGTCATCACAATTTAAAATCACAAACCAAAGATAATTATATAGCGATATGCAATTGAATGAGGGACAAAATTCAGATTAGAGACTAGGAACTGGGTAATCTTCCTTCTTCCTTCTTCCTTCTTCCTTCTTCCTTCGTGATCTTCGTACCTTCGTGGTTTATTAACTCCTGACTCCTGACTCGGTGACTCCTACTAGATTATAAATCTTGCATAATTTTTTCCGCAGAGATTCCTGTGAATATTGCCACTAATAACCAAGTAATAGCTAATCCTGCAACTTCTCCTAAAAATAAATTAGTAATCCTGTGCAAAAATAAACCTACAGTTGAACCCATAGGTATAGCTATCATCCAACTTATAATATTGACAAATACCCATTTCCATGATGAGGGAAATGAGGGGGGAATAGCTAACCACCATTGTGATATACCAATTAATAAGCCGCCAATACCACCAGCAATAATTCCTGCAAAAATTCTTGTAGGGAGAAAATCAGCAGTAGTCACAGTCCAACCTAAAACACCAACCCCAATTGCGGCAATTATCAGCCAAGAAAAAAGAGTAGATAATACCCAACTTACAGGAGAAATAGTTTTTCTGAGGATATAACTTTGGGGAAATGAAATAGATAAACTACCAATTAAAGCTTCAATAATATCCATATCTGGTTTTTCACTAATTTCAATCATTAATAAACTAAATGAAAACCCCAGCAAGGTAGCAAAAACCCATTTAAATGTAAAATTTAGAGTTCTAGATTTAGTTTTAACAGGTAATAATTGCATTATAATTTCTTGATTTTTAATGGTCTGAGAGCTTGAGTATCAAACATCTTCAAAAAAGCCCGACGACGCTGATAAGGTGATTCAGGAGTAATATAACCCCATAAACTTTCCCAATAGAAAAAAGAGAAGCCAGAAAGTTTTTGATTACGAACTATTTGTATTTGCTCCTTAATTTTGTTAATATTTACAGGTTTTAATAAATTTCCTGTTGATATACCAATAGCTATAGGAATTTTACTCGTAGCCAACCTAATTTCAGGCTTGGATATTTCCTTAATAAAAGAAGTTTTTTCACTTCTATATACTTGTAAGATTAACTCATCTATTAAGTCTTTTTTTACCCAAGTTTCCCAATCTTGTAAATAGTATTTATAGGCAAAATATTGTGAATTTGGAGAAAGAGATATTTTTACATAAGGCTTAATTGCCCTGACAGACTTAGAAATATTTACCATAAATGCAGTAATTTTATTAGCCCTCCAGCGCATCCATTTTGGATCAAAAGGATTAGTTGGCGGTTTTTTTCCTTGATGTTCCTTTTGATAAAGTTGTACAGTAAAAGCATCATAACCAAGCTGTACAGGCATTCCAAAATGATCATCAATTTGAATGCCATCTACATTATAATTTTTGACAACTTCTAAAATTAAACCTCGAATAAAATTTTGGACTTGAGGATGTAGAGGATTTAACCAAGCTTGCTTATAAACCCCATTAATCATATCTTCTCGCAAATTTTCCGAAACAGATTCTACCCCCTTTTGTCCAATAGTTAACCAATCTGGGTGTAGTTTGGCTAAAGTAGAATCAGGAGGAGTCATCAACCCATATTCAAACCAAGGAATTATTGTCAAATTTTGACTTCTAGCTAATTTTATTAATTTGGCTAAAAAATCATTTTCCCCATGGATAAAATTTAGCAAAGGTTGACTATCTGCACCTGTGACTTTTTTCGCTAAAGGACTTTTATAAAAAGTGTAACCTCTATTCCAAACTACCGGATAAATAGTATTAAAATTAAGTGCTGCTAATTGACTTATAGCCCTTTCAATCCCCCAAGGCAGATAAAACACACCACTAGCAACATTAGTCAACCAAACACCGCGAATTTCTGTAGTTACAGGCAGATAATTGGAATTTTGAGTATAAGTAGGATTTGCAGAAATGGGAAATATTGTTAAACTGATTACAAATCCCAAACATAAAAAATATCCAAAAAACTGGCGTAGTACAGAATTCATTTCTTAAATAAATTTAGATTACTAATATTCATATACAGCACTTTGTTCAACTATCTGGTACAAAACTACATCCTATAATCCTTGCCTCATAAACCTTTTTGATATTTAAGTGTGGCAATTTAATGAAAAAAGTGCTGTAACTACAAAATCTAATTTTATTATTTCAATTAGATAAAGATATGAATATTTTTTGATAAAACAGGGAATATAGGATTTCTATTTAATTTTTGAAGATATACGTAGGGTGGGCATTGCCCACCAAAACCCTCTCACGGTGGGCATTGCCCACCCTACTTTTTCCTGACTCGGTGACTCCTTTTTTAAAACCTTTCCACACCTGAAAAATTATGAATAGATACCGAAGCCGCTTCCCCACAAGTACGAGGTGTGGGAAAAATCTTCCCAGGATTTGCTAAACCTTGGGGATTAAAAACCTGTCTTACCCATTGCATAGTTTCCAAATCAGCTTCACTAAACATATCTGGCATATAGCATTTTTTATCAGCACCAATACCATGTTCACCAGAAATACTACCACCTACTTTCACGCATAGCTTGAGAATTTCTCCCCCCAATTCTTCTACTTTTTCCAATTCTCCATGTACAGAATTATCAAATAAAATTAATGGGTGTAAATTACCATCTCCAGCATGAAAAACATTGGCAATAGGATAACCATATTTATTACTTAACCTCTCAATTTCTTTGAGGACATAAGTTAACTGAGTCCGAGGAATCACCCCATCTTGGACATAATAATCTGGACTGATATGCCCCGCAGCCGCAAAAGCCGCTTTTCTACCTTTCCATAATTTTAATCTCGTTTCCAGGTCACTAGCAGTAGTGACATTTCGCGCCCCATTCTTTTGACAAATTTCTATAACTCGCTGTTTATTAGCAGAAACTTCTACTTCTAAACCATCAATTTCTACTAATAAAATAGCGGTAGCATCACGGGGATAACAATTAGTAGCCACAACATCTTCCACAGCATTAATACTAATATTATCCATCATTTCCATACCACCAGGAATAATTCCCGCGCTGATAATATCAGAAACAGTAGCAGCCGCAGCATCTACACTGGTGAAATCTGCTAATAATACACAAATTGATTCGGCAGTTTTGAGAATTTTTAAAGTGATTTCTGTGGCAATTCCTAATGTTCCTTCCGAACCAACAAAGACACCTGTTAAATCATAACCTGGAGTTTCGGGAATTTGTCCACCAACATCAACAATTTCCCCATTCGGAAGCACAAGTTTTAAACCCAAAACATGATTAGTAGTAACACCATATTTTAAACAATGTACTCCCCCAGAATTTTCAGCAATATTCCCACCAATCGAACAGATAATTTGACTTGAAGGATCTGGCGCAAAATAAAATCCAGCCCCACTCACAGCTTGTGTTACCCAACTATTAATTACTCCAGGTTGGACAACAGCTCGCTGATTTTCTAAATCAATGCTGAGGATTTGTCGCATTAAAGAAGTGACAATTAAAACCGAATTTTCTGATGGTAAAGCCCCACCAGATAAACCCGTTCCTGAACCTCTAGCGATAAAAGGAACAGAGAATTGATTGCAAATTTTGACAATTTCTGATACTTGTTCTGTTGTTCGGGGTAATACTGCAACGGGGGGACGTTGTTTATAGCTAGTTAAACCATCACATTCATAAGTGAGGAGTTCTTCTTTGCGTTGAACTACGCCTTTTTCGCCGAGAACAGCGACAAATTTTTTAATAATGGGTTTCCAGTTGATTTGTGTTTTATCTTGGGTAAGCATTATGTTTTTATCTATTATCTATGTAGATGTTTATTTTTACTTTTACTCTAGTATAAATTATGTTTCGCGTAAAGGCGCAAAGATTGAGTTATGTAGAGGATGAATATTTGATTTTTGATATAGCCATAATAAACGTAGGGTGGGCATTGCCCACCATAGAGCAATACGGTTTAGATAACGCAATTATCAAGGTTAAAACCATTAGACATCTCCGAAAATAGTCAAAGTCGCTTTGTGACTAGCTTCTAAGCTGCATTTTCAAATATTGCAGATTAGCTAGTTAATACGATAAAATAGGTGTTTGAGATATTTATTGATAGTAACAAGGCAAAAAGATGTA
>JANMEE010000075.1:0-4394 GCA_031376645.1 Dolichospermum sp. OTE_75_concoct_329_sub
TCTGGCGAATGTATCATGAGATGGAATTCCGTTTGGCAGTTCTAAAAATTGTTTTAGCCATTCTTTTTTCTTTTTTCCATAAGTCTCCATCAATACCCAACTATCTGCTCCACAGATTACTGCACAAATTGCAATGGTGACTATATCAATTAATTTATGCCTTTTTGTCCGTTCTACTCTCTTATCTTCTAAATCTTTAAAGTGATCTAATATTGTGATTTTTGGTGGTAGCTTCATTTTCTGGTATTATCTCTTTTAATTCAAAAGATAATACCACTTCAGCCCATTCTATTGATTCTTCTAGAAACAAAATTTACCATCTAATTTTCTTTATATCCATTTACTAGCTTGATACTAATATACTAATAGCATCCTCTTTTTGTATTCATATAAGTTACATTTTGTCAAAATAAATTAGATGCGTTTCCCCTGATGCCAACCTTTAGATTTTAAATATTTATCTATTTGTTGAGGTTGTAAATGATTGAGAATTTCTACATCATTAATAATTGCTTTCATAATGTCCCTCCAGTTTGGATTTTTTGCATCGGTGATAAAATAGTCACATTTACTTATTTCTGAAGAGGTGATATGAAGAGCCTCTAATGCTTTAATTCCATCTTCTTCCTAGTTGTTTCGCTCGTTCTCTTACGGTTACGGTTGTAGTTTAAAGATTCAACTGTGGAACAAGGGACAACAACAGTGTTAATTGATTCTCCAATATCATTAAAAATTTCTAAAATATAGCCTTCCTCACCTCCTGCTGGATGGGGAACAGTATCAACTAAAGTAGCAATATCCCCTTTTTTAAGGTTATATTCGGGAAAGTCGCGGTTTAATAAAACTCTTTGGTATAACTCAGGCATTGGTTTTTTTCTCCTTTTTAGGCTTGAGAGTAACAAATTGGAATTGATTATCTATTTTTCGTTTTAGCCAAACCGTTACAACGGATAAGTTACGTTGATTAACTCCAATTAATTCTCCTTCAATTCTATAAAAAGTTTCGTATTCATTGGTAATATCTTCTATAGGATCTACCGTTTCCATTAATTGGAGAATTGCAAATTTTAGTTTTTCTGGGTTCTCTTGAGTAAATCCTGCTTGTGCTAAAAATTTTGATTTATCATCGTTGTCTCTATATTTTAATAGATAATTGCTAATTTTAGCATCAGGAATAATGGCATCTTGGGGCATTCTCATATCACCTTAAATTTCAAAGCCATTTCTGCAATTTCGGAAGTTTGCCGTTGTTCTGTTTTGGCTAAATGGTTAATACGACTGGCAGTGGCTATATCAATATGAGCAGATATTGTTCTTTCTTCCATATAGTTCCTCAACTTAAATAGTCTTGTGAATAGATTGCTGTTAATCTAATATATCGTACCTTGTAATTAAATTATTTATGAATAACAAGATCCCCGATTTCTCTAAAAAGTCGGGGATATGACTACATTATTCAAATATTATCTATTTGGAAATTGTGGAGATTTTGTAAGATAAAATGGTCGTTTTCTTTGACTAAATCACCTGTAAAACTAATTGGTAAACGTTGTTGATAGGCTTTAATAGCTAAGATATAATTTTGGTTGTTTAGTTCAGTGCTAATTTTTTGTAATTTTTGAAAAACAATTCCTAAAATAGTGATTCTACCATTTAATTTGTCGAAATGAGGTGTATAAATATCCATAACAATCCCCTGGGTACTAATGTTAGGAATAATCTGTAAAAGTTCTGTTAAAATTTCTAAGTTTGTCCGATTTTCTACGGCTGCTAATATTTCGATTATTTCCTGAATACGCTGGGTATAATCTCCAAGATTTTCCTGGTTAGGTAGTAAGATTTCAAAATCTTCTGGGGTTGCTGATTTATTCCAAATAGTGGCATGATTTAAGAATGGTTTATTTTCCTGCCATCCGTGAGTTTGTAAGTAATTTTTTAGATTTTCAAGGTCTATATTTTGCAAGGTTTCTTTATCTTTGACAGTAACTTTCATGGTTTAACTCCTTGACTAATGTTGTGCATAATTGACTGGAGTGCGGTAACTGTAAATTGATGACTTTTAGATAAGGTAATAGTAACAGCAGTTTTATTTCCTGTTTCTGGCATTCCTCTTAATGATACCCAATATCCACAATATCTGATGCAAAGTTCTGCTTCTGACTGGGTTAACCAATCTTCTATTTTTTCAGGGATGACTACAATCAGTAAAATTCTAGGAATGGCGAAATTATCCATTCTTAAATCATTGTAGTTTTTGAGTTTGAGGGGGTATTGAATAGAGTTATCTGTTTGGATATCCCTAGATGTACATTTTAACTGTAATTCTAAGCGTGGTGATCTAACCCGACCAGTGACACTTTTGGCGGCGATTCCCCAATCTATACTATCATCATCTATGGATGGTTTGTATAGTGAATAACCCGCTACTGTGGTTACTGCTTGTAAATAGCTGTTGCTAAATAGTTCTTTTTGTAGATTTATATCCATATTGTTTTAAGTTAATTTTTCCATGATTTTTTCTGCTTCTTTGACTCGGATTTCTGCTGACATCAATTTTGGTAATAGGGTATCTCGAAGAGTAGCGAGTGTGCGGAACTCTGATCTATTAGATAAAATTTTCTGAAAGCAGTTGTTTACTAAATTGTTAAAAATGCTAATTATTTCATCTGTTGGTACGACTAAATTAGCTGACATAATTCCAGTAGCACTAATATTGGGTTGTGCGCTTCCATCGGCAATTGAAATAATTTGTTCAACCACATCTGTTTGTAATAACGTACTATAGATAAACCAATTTTTTATAATATAATTTTTAGCTGGTGATAATTTTGCAACTCGCTGATTTAACAATGAAGGAATTGTTGGACTATAATTGACAACCAAACCAAATTTACCAATAGTCGCGCCTGTCATTGCCATAATTAAATCTCCGTCTTTGAGCCAAAAATCTTTTGTTTTATAAGCAATGTTTTCAGGTATATATTGAACGTCATCAACATTAACAGTTCTATCTTCATTAATATTCTTTATTTTGATTACTGGATAGCCTTGATTTGTAAAATCTTTACTTTTATAAGCAAAACCTCCTTGAACTAAACAAATATCACCTACTGTTCCAACCTTCCACCCCTTCGGAATCAAACCCAAAGAAAACTCTTCAAACTCATCAGGGAATAAATCAGCCGTTGCTGCATCCATACCTGCGGGTTGTCTCCTTTCCATTTTGGCGCGTACTGGGTCAAAATCCACAAACCACGACTTAAAAATCGCCCTGGCCATTGCTTCTAGGGTTTCGTTCATCTGTCGGTTTAGTTCGATTTTATCATCAAGGGAAGAGAGGATGTGAGCGATCGCTTTTTGTTCAGAAAGTGGGGGAAGTTTAGGAATTTCTAAATTCCGAATATCTGACATATTGAGATGAGAAACCGTTGAACCCTCAGATTTCGACATCATTTTATAACGCATTTGAGGCGTTAACAGCAAATAAAGAAGATAACGAGAATCTAATTTTTCTTGATTTGTGCGAATTAATACTGTGCGCTGACCAAGGCAAGCTTTTTGATTAGGCGGTATTATTCCAACATCACCAACTGGAGTTTCACGCGCTAATATTAAATCACCTGGTTTTGGCTCTAATCTCGCTGTCCATTGTTTATAAACTTCTTCAGAAACACGATTAGCATTTTTAAAATCTATCCTTCCATTTTTAATATTTGTTGTGCGTATAGAAGGTATTCCCCAAGGTTGTATAGGGGCTGTCTTATGCTCACAATCAACTATTGCTTCACATAGGGTTGAAAGTTGTAATTTATTCTCCATACCCCACCCCCCATAAATTTCTTCTAATCTCCCACTCTCTCAACTTATTAACCCATTTCATAATTTTCACACTCCTCCTCAACCTCCACATTTACCATCTCTAACGCGGATATTCAAACTGATTAGGTAAATCTTGAAAATGAAAAGAATGATTTTTTTCTTTTTCTAAATCTAATAAAACCTTAGCCACATCTGCCGCGATTTCTATAGCTTCTTGTACAGTTTTACCCTCAGCAACTAACCCCTGTGAATCATCACTGATAGCCACAAAATACTCCTTTCCTTCCTCAATAAATTTTTCAATATTCAATCTAATTAGAGTTTGCATCTTTTGATATTCCCAAACGTGGATAATTTGATTTTAACACTATACTGTTATTGGGGTGCGGTGTCGCTTGAGAGGATGTTTTAAAAGTTTTCAAGGTATAAATTAACCCCTCTTGTAAACCTCTCCCCGAAGCGGAGAGAGGCTTTGAAACCCCCCTTCCCAGCCTTCGGCACGCTGCGCTAACGTAGGGAAGGGGGGCAGGGGGGTTAGGTTTTTGGAGATTATTGGTTTTATTTAATACTTTATG
>JANMEE010000078.1:0-23181 GCA_031376645.1 Dolichospermum sp. OTE_75_concoct_329_sub
TTCACTGTAGTATTTAAATGCTGATTTTTGAATGGATATAATCCCGGGAACCAGCAAACCCGTTCAAGTCCCCTCGCCCAACTAATCCAAAATGTCTTGTCTTTAACCAACGACTTAACAAACAGTCTTGCAGATAATCCGCACTGGGGAAGTATTCGGAAGTGCGTATCAGGATTAGTCTCAATGGGCTAGTCGCTGCTTGCGTTGTAAAGTTTGTTCTTTACAAGCTCAATCCCTTTAGGGTTGAGTCAGTGACCTCTGTCTTTTAGACTGGTAAAGGTGCCATACCGTTTAATTGCCGAGCAGCATTGATACAAATTGGGCAATCACAGCCAAATAACTTGATAGCTAAATCGCTTTCTGCATCACTGAATTCTAGCTCCTTGGGGTTATTGGTTTGCACTTGTGCTACTTGAATGGGCGATTTTGCAACAGAGACAGGAGTATTACTCACCTGTATACATACCATCTTTGGAGTTGCTGTATGGGGAGAAAGGATACAAGATTCATGAGTACCAGTCGCGTCAATTGTTTGACTAGCATGAGCAGGTCTAGCCAGCATCACCATAGATAGCATGGATGTAAACAATACGGGGCTAGAAATTAAAGTTAAAATAAATCTTCTGTTCATGTACGCTTAAAAACCTTGTCATTAAGAAAATAAACCAATTTATCTTTTCCGACAACTTGGTTGTTAATCAGTCTATCTTATCCAAGAAGAAGCTAAATATTGTAGGTTGGGCATCCCTTACCTACCCAAATATTTAAATTAGGTGCCTATTCTCAAAGTTATTGGGAATGATGTCAATAATTGCACGGGTTTTGGTTATTCCAGCTAGGGGGGTTGACAGTGTTCTGAGTTTCGGCTATACTTATGTCATATCTAGAAATATGTTCGCGCATATATAGTAAGTTTTTGGAATTTAGAGGATTTTGACTTCTAAATAGAAGAATCAAACTTTGGCACTAATCAAAATACCAAGATATTATCTTGTATCTCAAGATGAAGATTCAATTACAGTAGATGTCCCAGAATCAATGCTATCTCATTGGAAGAGGGACTACGAAAAAATTACTAAAGCTAAAGGAATTTTAAAGCATAAAAAAGGGGAAATGCTCGCGCATTTAGATACTCTGCTTTAAGGATTTTCAGGATTTTGGTTTGAAGTTTGACGTTATGAATGTTGATTTGATGATTAATATGGAAATTGTCTGATAGCGGAGCGTGGCGCCAGCCATATCAGGATTTCCACCGATTTGAGGATTTTCAGGATTTTGGTTTGAAGTTTGACGTTTTGAATGTTGATTTGATGATTAATTCTACAACTGTGAGAGTTAATATAGAATTAGCGAAAAATCGGAAATTAAAAATCTCTACATCAGAAAAATTCTTACATCGAAAAAAATCCTTAACTCAAACTAACATCCTGTAAATCCTTAAATCCTGGACATCCTGATTCTGACAATTAATATTGGTGCGTTACGTCGCTTATTTAATTTATTTGTATATTTGATAATCTTTTCGCGCTCCTAACGCACCCTACAAACTAAATAAAATCCGCTAAACAATTACCTAATTTTAAATTTTCTATATTTTGAAAATCACTATCATAAGTAAATAAAATTAAATTATGTTGAATTGCTGTAGCTGCAATCCAAATATCATTAGTAGGTATAGGTTTTCCCTTTTTTCGTAATTGAGAATAAATGAGAGCATAATATTCTGATGTTTTTTCATCTACAGAAAATATTTTAACTCTAGGAGATTCCACAAATTTTTCTAATTCATAACGATTAATTTCTGGTTTATTTCCTAATGCAAAACCCCCTAATAATTCTCCAATAATAATTGAATTTATGGCAATAATATCTACATTTTCAATTATTGAAACTGCCTCGTTTTGATGACGTTTAAAAGCAGTATAAGCATTTGTGTCTAGTAAAATTGATTTTATTGCCATAACTGTTGATCTATTTCCTGAAATTTTTGAGTATTAAGTAAAAATTCAGTTTCATCTTCTTCTGTCCATGTTCCAGCTAGATAATTTAAATCATGGTAGGGATAGGAATTAGAAAGATGTGTTTCTGATGATGTGTTTTGAGTTGATAAAATTCCATTTTTTACACTATTGATTTTATCTGTAAATTTTTTTATCCATTGATAAAGTTTATCTAGTTCTTGTTCGGGTATTTTGTCAATTTCCGCTTGAATTAGTTCTTTTACTGTCATAATTTTTACTTCTACTAACGATTTAATATATTATATCTAAATTAGACAGTAACGGTGTGTTACGTCGCGTATTTAATTTATTTGTCTAATAGCGGAGCGTGGCACAAGCCATATCAGGATAACCACCGATTTAAGGATTTACAGGATTTTGGTTTGATTACAGGTAATACGGCAGCTAACGTTCTTATCGGTGGTGCTGGTGCAGATATCTTAATTGGTGGTGTGGGTAATGATAAGCTATCGTTAGGATTGAATGATAATGTAATTGATAACGTTAACTACGTTTTTGGTGATGGTTTAGATACAGTCACTTAGTTTATCCGTGGTACCGGTGGTGATAAACTGAATTTCTCAGGTATTACCAATCTTGATGTGAAAATATCGGGAACTTCTACACAAATACTAGTTAGTGACGGTATTGGTGGTAATTTCTTGTTTAGTTAGAGAACTCCACAAAAAAGATAAAAGATAATCCAATCTTGTGGAATGGGCATCCTGCCCGTCCTGATATTATTAGCTTAATCCAGATTATATCCTGACTTTTTTATACTTTGATTTGAGGTTGAGGCTTTTGCTGGGAATAAAAAACATCAATATACATGATTTATCTATCTGGGTAGAACAAGCAAAAACCCAAGCAGCACAAGGAAAAGTTATTGAACGTATTCCTGCATTAGCTATAGTTGATCCTAACTCGTTTGCAGTTCACATAAGTTGTGAATCTGGAGAAAGTTACAGTTTAGGAGATACAGATTGTGTCTTTCCCTTCATGAGTATAATCAAGCCATTTTCTTTACTATACCTGCTTGAACATTACGGAGCAAAACAGGTTTTACAATGGGTTGGGGTTAAACCGTCGGATGCGCCTTTTAATTCTTTAACGCAATTAAAGGAAGATAATGGATATTCTCGCAATCCTATGATTAATAGTGGTGCTATTACTCTCGCTGATAAGTTGCCAGGAAAAAATGCCAATGAATGTACAGAATTGTTTTGTAAATGGTTAAATAAATTAGCAGGTACACAACTATATATAAATGCAGATATTCTAATTTCAGTTCGTGCTAATCGTTCCCAGACAAATGTAAATATTACTAACTATCTCTATGAAACAGGAAACTTAAATAATATTGAATTATCTCTTGACGTTTATGAACAAATATGTTGTATATCTGGACTAGTAGAAGATTTAGCAAAGCTGGGAAAAGTATTAGCTTGTAAAAGCGATTTTATCAAAAATCAACACCGTCAGATTGTCAATGCAGTGATGTTAACTTGCGGATTATATGAAGATTCTGCCGAGTATGCAGTTAAAATTGGTTTACCAATGAAATCAGGTATTGGTGGTGGACTTGTCACAATAGTACCAAATCAGGGATCTATTGCCAGCTACAGTCCTGCTTTAGATATTACAGGTAATCCTGTAGCTGGTTTGGCATTAATGGAAACTTTATCTCAAAATTTACAACTGAGTATTTTTTGTTAATTATAGGACTTACGCACTGTCCAAATCAATCATGATATGCGTTCACCAAAATACCTGATTTCCGGCTGCAAGAAATTGTATTTTTGCCGATAAATCAACCGTGGGGTATGGGTTTAGCAAAATCTCATTGGTGTCAACTTAAGTTAAAAAATGCCTTATCTGTTAGCTTCCACACCCGCCCAGAAATGAATTTCACAGGCTAATAACCAAAGTCTACTAAAGTAGACTAAAGATTTTCAGGATATTCAGTCATCAAAAGACAACTTTTGCTATGAGACTGGGAATTCATTCCCAGTCGGGCTATAGGTTTTACGTTAAGTTAACACCTATGAGCTTTTGCTTTACCCCTACGATAAATCTGGTTTTTACAGCCATATATATTTAATATTTTTGGTCAATGCGTAAGTCCTCTAATTACTCTTGAAATTGGGATTTGGAACTTTCTATTGTCTCAGTAGGTGAATTTGAGTTCTCTATTTTTGTTACTTCTAGTTGTGGTGCTGTTTTAGGAGACGCAACGGGAATTGGTGTAACTTCAGTAAATTTAACTTCAGGAATGGGCTGTTTCTCTACTTTGGTTTCTGGAATTGGTGCAACTTCAGGAACTTTAACTTCCGGAATTGGCTGTTTCTCTACCTTAGTTTCGGGAATTGGTGCAACTTCAGGAATTGGCTGTTTTTCTACCTTAGTTTTGGGAGTTGGTATAACTTCAGGAACTTTAACTTCAGGAATTGGCTGTTTCTCTACCTTAGTTTTGGGAGTTGGTTCAGTAACTGGAATTTTGGCTGTATAACTTGAGTCTACAATGCCACGCACTTCATCCGCTGTCAATTCCCCTCTGACAATTTTTGACAAAGTATCTTGACCATTGGGTTGGTAATTAATTAATCTGATAGTGGTATTGAAGGCATTTTTCACAGGTTGTCCTTCATTATCGAGGAATTCCAATTTTACCCAAGTTTTACCAGGCTTAAAGCCTTTGAGATAAATAGGTTGCCAACGATCAAGAATAAAGCTTTCACCATTAACTGTACTACGAATGCGCCAATTGCTCATTGTATCGTCAGGATTAGTTTCAGCGACACTGTGTAAAGGTGCATTAGTTAGATAAAAGTCCAACATAATTGGTTCTGCACCATAACCACCATTAGGACGACTGTAAGTAAGTAGGGGTAATTTAGAATTGGGGTTATTTTCCTCGGTTTTCGTCAAAACATGAAATGTTGTTTGAGTATAAGCACCTTCATTTTTAAAACTTTCATGCCACGGACGAGAGGCAAATACCCGTAAAGTATGCGTACCGGGGGATAAATCAGACAATACCAGCGGCTTCGTTAAGTCGTAAACAGCTATATAAGGTTGATTGTCTAAAATTACGTGCAAATGGGGGCCAAGTTGCCATTGAGGATCTTTAAATATTGGTAAATCCTTAACTTGCAACCGAATTTTAACTGTATTGTCCTGGAGAACTTCATCTACCTGGGGACTGAGAATACTAACTTGGGGTTGATAGGCATCTAAGCTGGGACGTAATGCTTGAATCACATCTGGCGCTGCAACTTCTGAAAATGTCCCAGAAATTTCTGAAGCTGGGGCTGCTTTCATGAAGGGATTGATAGATACTTCCTGGCTGTTTGCTGCTTCAACGCAACTGCTCAAATTTACAACTAGAACTAATGTGACAACCCATTTAATAATTGGGAATCTCTTGGAGAAAAGTTGATCAAAAAATTTTCTGCACCCAGTGTTCATGTTTTTTATTCCGTAACAGTTTTTAACAATTAACGCCATCATTGTGACGCAAATTATGACTCATGGACTATGGATTAAGACCATAAATCTACTACCAAAGTTATAAATTTACTTACTTTTATTTGATTACAATGCCAAATAAGTGATTTTTTTGACTTAATTTCAGGACAGAAATTTGGGTTTGTTTCGCTGATTTGGAGTAAAAATAGCTAAATAGCAAGGGTTTAAGCCGCTTTGCGTATGAATCATAATTTTTCCAAATAGTTGTTCTTTGTAAATTAAATGAACAGACTATTGACTTTTAGACAATGTGTATGAACTTGCAAGGTAGATTGGACAATAAACTTGGCTATCTTTAATTATTGTTAACAAGTCTATAACAATGTGCAGGTTCACCCTCTATAATTCAACAGAAACAACTTTTCTTTCCCACACGACAACCGCATCGCTAGTCCAGAGAAATCTGAAAACTGCGACTGTGCTATTCTAGGTGGTATTCATGATTCCCAATTCCTTATAGAGAGGAGGTCGAATGACGATTAGTCCTCCGGAGCGAGAGGAAAAAAAAGCAAGAGTAATTGTTGATATTGACCCGGTTCCTACCTCATTTGAAAAATGGGCAAAGCCAGGACATTTCGACAGAACCTTATCCAGAGGCCCAAAAACCACAACCTGGATTTGGGATCTCCATGCCCTCGCCCATGATTTTGATACACATACAAGCGATTTAGAAGACATCTCCCGCAAGATATTCGCCGCTCACTTCGGTCATTTGGCTGTAGTAGCAATCTGGTTGAGCGGAATGTTATTCCACGGTGCTAAGTTCTCTAACTACGAATCTTGGCTGGCTGATCCATTAGGCATTAAGCCTAGTGCCCAAACAGTTTGGTCTATTGTTGGGCAAGACATTTTAAACGGTGATATGGGCGGCGGTTTCCGCGGCATTCAAATCACCTCTGGCTTGTTTCAAGTATGGCGTGGCTGGGGTATCACAAGCTCCTTCCAGCTATATGTAACTGCAATTGGCGGCTTGGTATTAGCAGCATTGTTCTTATTTGCTGGCTGGTTCCACTACCACAAACGCGCTCCTAAACTGGAATGGTTCCAGAATGTGGAGTCAATGCTGAATCATCACTTATCAGTGTTGCTAGGCTGTGGTTCTTTAGGATGGGCTGGTCACTTAATTCACGTTTCTGCACCAATCAACAACTTGTTAGATGCAGGTGTAGCAGCTAAGGACATCCCTCTGCCTCATGAATTGCTGTTTAACACAGCAAAAATGGCAGAACTCTATCCTGGTTTCGCTAGTGGTTTAACTCCTTTCTTCACCTTAAATTGGGGCGCTTACGCTGATATCCTCACATTTAAGGGTGGTTTAAACCCAGTTACAGGCGGCTTGTGGATGACTGATATTTCTCATCACCACCTAGCGATCGCTGTACTGTTCATCGTTGCTGGTCATATGTACCGTACCAACTGGGGTATCGGTCACAACATTAAAGATATTCTAGAAGCTCATAAAGGTCCTTTTACTGGCGAAGGTCACAAAGGTCTTTACGAAAACCTCACCACTTCTTGGCACGCTCAGTTGGCTACTAACCTAGCTTTCTTGGGTTCCTTGACAATCATCATCGCGCATCATATGTACGCGATGCCTCCCTATCCTTACTTGGCAACTGACTACGCAACACAATTGTGTATTTTCACTCACCATATTTGGATTGGTGGTTTCTTGATTGTTGGTGGTGCGGCTCACGCAGCTATCTTCATGGTGCGGGATTACGATCCTGTTGTTAACCAAAACAACGTTTTAGATCGCGTGATTCGTCACCGCGACGCTATCATTTCTCACCTCAACTGGGTTTGTATTTTCTTAGGCTTCCATAGCTTTGGTTTGTACATCCACAATGACACCATGCGTGCCTTGGGTCGTCCCCAAGATATGTTTTCCGACAGCGCAATTCAACTGCAACCAGTATTTGCTCAATGGGTACAAAACCTGCACACATTGGCTCCTGGCAACACAGCACCTAACGCTCTTCAAGTTGTTAGTCATGCTTTTGGTGGTGGAATTGTCGCTATCGGCGGTAAGATCGCTATGATGCCCATTGCTTTGGGTACAGCGGACTTCATGGTTCACCACATTCACGCTTTCACCATTCACGTTACTGTTCTCATCTTGCTCAAAGGTGTATTGTATGCCCGTAGCTCACGTCTGATTCCAGACAAAGCTAACTTAGGCTTCAGATTCCCTTGCGATGGTCCAGGTCGTGGCGGTACTTGCCAAGTTTCCGGTTGGGATCATATCTTCCTCGGACTCTTCTGGATGTATAACTCCTTATCAATTGTAATTTTCCACTTCAGTTGGAAGATGCAATCTGATGTCTGGGGAACAGTAGATGCAGATGGCACAGTAAATCACATTACTGGTGGCAACTTTGCAGAAAGTGCAATCACCATTAATGGTTGGTTACGTGACTTCTTGTGGGCGCAAGCTACACAAGTAATCAACTCCTACGGAACAGAATTGTCCGCTTACGGACTAATGTTCTTAGGCGCTCACTTTATCTGGGCGTTCAGCTTAATGTTCCTGTTCAGTGGTCGTGGCTACTGGCAAGAACTCATTGAGTCCATTGTTTGGGCGCACAATAAACTGAAAGTAGCTCCAACAATTCAGCCTCGCGCACTGAGCATCACTCAAGGTCGGGCTGTAGGTGTGGCTCACTACCTATTAGGAGGAATTGCCACCACTTGGGCATTCTTCCACGCACACATCCTCTCAGTAGGATAAAAATCAGTATAATTTTGGATTTTGGATTTGAGATTTAATCCAAAATCCAAAATCTAAGATTTTGCTGACATTAAATGGCTAAAGGTCAGAGGACACATCACACCTATGGCAACAAAATTTCCCAAATTTAGCCAGGATCTCGCACAGGACCCGACTACTCGTCGGATTTGGTATGCGATCGCTACAGGAAACGACTTTGAAAGCCACGATGGCATGACGGAGGAAAATCTTTACCAAAAGATTTTCGCTACGCACTTCGGTCACTTGGCAATCATCTTCCTGTGGGCATCCAGCCTCCTGTTTCACGTGGCCTGGCAAGGTAACTTTGAACAGTGGATTAAAGATCCCCTGCACGTCCGTCCTATTGCCCATGCAATTTGGGACCCTCACTTCGGTCAACCTGCAATTGAAGCTTTCACCCAAGCTGGTGCAAGCAACCCTGTAAACATTGCTTACTCCGGTGTTTATCACTGGTGGTACACAATCGGGATGCGGACAAACAGCGAACTATACACTGGTTCTGTTGGTTTGCTCCTGTTGTCAGCATTGTTCCTGTTTGCTGGCTGGTTACATTTACAACCCAAGTTCCGTCCTAGCCTCTCTTGGTTCAAGAGCGCTGAACCCCGTCTAAACCACCACTTATCGGCTTTATTCGGTGTTAGTTCTCTAGCTTGGGCTGGTCACTTGGTTCACGTTGCTATTCCTGAATCTCGTGGTATTCACGTGGGCTGGGATAACTTCTTGACTGTAGCTCCTCATCCAGAAGGTTTAACCCCCTTCTTCACAGGTAACTGGGGCGTTTACGCTCAGAACCCTGACACCGCTGGCCAATTATTTGGAACTTCCACCGGTGCTGGAACTGCGATTCTCACCTTCTTGGGCGGTTTCCACCCCCAAACAGAATCCTTGTGGTTGACTGACATGGCTCACCACCACTTGGCGATCGCAGTTTTGTTCATCATCGCTGGTCATATGTACCGGACTAACTTCGGAATTGGTCACAGCATCAAAGAAATGCTGAACTCCAAAGCCGGTTTAGTCCCTGGTACCAAAAGCGAAGGTCAGTTCAACCTGCCTCACCAAGGTCTTTACGACACCATCAACAACTCCCTGCACTTCCAGTTGTCATTAGCTTTGGCATCTTTGGGAACTATCTGTTCCTTGGTAGCGCAGCATATGTACGCGATGCCTCCTTATGCGTTCATCGCTAAGGATTACACCACACAGGCAGCGCTCTACACCCACCACCAGTACATCGCTGGTTTCTTGATGGTTGGTGCTTTTGCTCACGCAGCAATTTTCTGGGTCCGTGACTACGACCCCGAACAAAACAAAGGTAACGTCCTTGACCGGATGTTACAACACAAAGAAGCGATCATTTCCCACCTGAGCTGGGTATCTCTCTTCTTGGGTTTCCATACCCTAGGTTTATATGTTCACAACGACGTAGTTGTTGCGTTCGGTACTCCTGAAAAACAAATTTTGATTGAGCCAGTATTTGCTCAATTCATCCAAGCTGCTCAAGGTAAAGCTTTGTATGGCTTGAATGTACTGTTGTCTAACCCCGACAGTATTGCTTACACGGCTTACCCCAATGCTGGTAACGTTTGGTTGTCTGGCTGGTTAGAAGCTATCAACTCAGGAACAAATTCTTTGTTCTTGACAATTGGACCTGGCGATTTCTTGGTTCACCACGCTTTCGCTTTGGCTATCCACACCACCACCTTGGTACTCGTTAAGGGTGCTTTGGATGCTCGTGGTTCTAAACTGATGCCCGATAAAAAGGACTTCGGTTATGCGTTCCCCTGCGATGGTCCAGGCCGTGGCGGTACTTGCGATATCTCCGCATGGGACTCATTCTACCTATCCATGTTCTGGATGTTGAATACCATTGGTTGGGTAACCTTCTACTGGCACTGGAAACATCTAGGGATTTGGCAAGGTAACGTTGCTCAGTTCAACGAAAACTCTACCTACCTGATGGGCTGGTTCCGTGATTACCTCTGGGCTAACTCTGCTCAGTTGATTAACGGTTACAACCCCTACGGCATGAATAACCTGTCTGTTTGGGCTTGGATGTTCTTATTTGGACACCTAGTTTGGGCAACCGGTTTCATGTTCCTCATCTCTTGGAGAGGTTACTGGCAAGAGTTAATTGAAACCCTGGTTTGGGCGCACGAACGCACTCCTCTTGCTAACTTGGTTCGCTGGAAGGACAAGCCCGTTGCTCTCTCCATTGTTCAAGCTCGTGTGGTTGGTTTAGCTCACTTTACTGTTGGCTACATCCTCACTTACGCAGCCTTCCTCATTGCCTCTACTGCTGGTAAGTTCGGTTGATCCTAACTACTAGTTGTAAGTAATTAAAAATCCCCTGCCATGAGGTGGGGGATTTTTGTAAAATTGATTATTATTTACTTATAAATTCTCTGGAAAAAGAAGCAATGGATTTGCTAAAATTCTAGTAATTCACTACAATACAGTTTTAAAAAAAAGTGTTGTGAGTTTTAGAGTTATTTTAATTATTTTAAGTTTTAAGTTGTTGTAATGCCTTAGGAGCAATATGGAAGAACTGCAAATCCCAGAAAATAGTAGTAAAGTTAAAGGACCTACAAAATATGAAGTTTTCGCCCTAGTAGGTAAAAACTGCATTACAGTGAATGATGGACAGAAAATTTATGATTTAGCTCATCCACAATTACAAGCTAACCAAATTGTGGAATTAGACTTTGCAGGAGTGGAAATTTTTGCTGCTCCATTTTTTAACTTTGCTATCGGACAATTATTGAAAGATATCCAGTCAAAGAATCTTAGCAAGTTATTAAAAGTTTCTAATATTAAACCTCTTGGCAATCAAATAATTAGTTTAGTAATAGAAAACTCCAAGCGATACTACTCAGATCCTATTTTTCGTAGTCGATTAGACCAAGTAATAAATGAAAAATCTAATCATCTTTAAATGCCAGCCACAATTAGACCTAATTACAAAGTTGAAGCTGAGGTATTTAATATCCAGTCTGATACTCCCAAAGCAGATGACATTTTTTTAGTAGATAGTAATGTCTGGTATTGGTATAGTTATACTAATGCCAATAGATCCGCTTTACCTTATCAAATATCACATTATCCTACTTATGTAAATCAAGCTAATATTACTGGATCACTGCTTTTATATTCTGGGCTTTCTTTAGCAGAACTAGCACACCAAATCGAAGAAAGTGAAAGGAAAGTTTTTAATCCTACTTTAAGCGCTAAAATATACCGCCATAACTATCCATTAGAGAGAAATAAAGTTGTAACTGAAGTTCAAACAGCATGGAATATAGTTACATTAATTGCACTTTGTACAGAACTTTTGGTTGACGAAAATACTACAAATAAATCATTAATAAGATTCCAAACACAACTACTTGATGGTTATGACTTACTCATATTAGAAACGATGAATAAAGTTGGAGTTAAAAAAATTATTACAGATGATGGTGATTATTTAACTGTGCCTGGTATTCAAGTTTTTACTGCTAATAATAATTTTATTAACACTGCAAAAAATCAAGGTAAGTTGTTGGTTAGGTAGTCGCCCAAGAGAGTAGCGTAAAATTAAATAATATGGAAAAACTACAAATCTCTTCCAGACAAGCAGAAATAGAAGCAACTTTCACTACACTTGCCAAACAATGGCGTGAAGAAAATCGCGGTGTATCATCTACTAACCAAATGTCTATGCACCCTGCCTATCAACAAATTATAGGCATGGGTGAACCTGTAATACCTTTACTACTCAGAGAACTTGAGAAAAAATCTGGACGCTGGTTTTGGGCATTAAAATCTATTTCCAGAGAAGACCCTGTACCTCCAGATTACAGAGGAAATACAAAAGAAATGACTAAAGCATGGCTCAATTGGGGTAAGCAAAGGGGTTACAATTGGTAAGGAATCCTGGTTATGGTGAGGTTGCCTGTATTATGAAAAAACCAATTTAATTGATTAGAATAGCTCAAAGAGCGATCGCCCAGAACACCAAAAATAAATAAAGCCTTCTATCATACCATAGAAATAATTATGTAAGGTATCTAATATCTCTGACAGGAAAAGGAATTTGAATCCCTTCTTTCTGAAAACGTTTGTGTAATTTCTTCACAAACAGATGTTTACCAATTCGTTGGTCAAAAAATTCACTGACACGCATATAAAGAGTAAAATCAATACTATAAGCATTAAAAGTATGAAATCTCATATACGGTTCATTTGCAACTAATTCCGGTGCAATTTCTCGCATGACTTCTTTCGCAACTTCAACAGTTACCCTTTCCACTAATTCCAAATCACTATCGTAGCTTACACCCACATTCATTGTTAAAGTAATTTCCTTAGCAGGAAGATGATAATTAGTGAAAATTGCCGAAGCCAACTTAGAATTAGGGACAATAATGACATTGTTAGAAATTTCCTTAATCGTAGTATTACGCCAGGTAATATCTGTGACATAACCTTGATTACCATCATCTAATTTTATATAATCTCCAGTTCTTACCTGTTGAGAAACAATTAAATAAAAACCAGAAAATAAATTGGCTAAAGTATCTTGTAGTGCTAAACCTACCGCTAAACCTCCAATTCCTAAAGTCGTAATAATGGGTGTAATTTCAATACCCACAGTTTGCAGGAGAATTAATGTTCCCAAAACCAAAACAGCAGCTTTAGCTAAATTAGAAATTAATGATGTAGAAACTCCTTCCGTTCTGCAAACAAATAAATGTACAAAACCGGCTGTCAATCTAGCCAAAACTAAAGTTACTGAATAAAGTAAAATTATAGTCAGAATTTTTTGGAGAACATAAGTAATATCTGGCTTGATAGGAGAACTTAGAATAGCCCAGAAAAACCCTGCTAAAACAAACCAAATAAAGGTCATTCTGTGCAGTGATTCAAATATGATTTCACTACCAGGAATTTGTTTATTAGCAACAAATATTTTCAATTTTGTGAAAATAACTTTTTCGCCAATTATCCCAGCAAGTAAGCCAGCTAGAACAAATCCTAGCGATATGATCCATTCCAACATAGTTAATTTAGAACTGAAGATCTAAAATTAGGATATCAAAATTAGTTATAGCAGTTTTAACTGAATTAATTGCTAAAAACTTGCCAAATTGGTGCATCAAGAAATAGAAGCAGGAAATCATTCAATTCTCAATCACCTGAATTTCATCAAGTTTATTAATCACCACATCTGCACCTTTAACATGATCTGCCCTAGCAATCCAAGTAATCCCAATACAACCACCAGCCTTTGCATCACGAGCCATTTGCATATCACCCACAGAATCACCTACCATTAAAGTCCTCTCTGGTGCTACTCCCAAGGCTTGACAGGCTTCTAAAAACAGTGCTGGATCTGGTTTACTTGGACCTTCATCAACTCCCTTTTCCAGTTGCAAATAAGCGCCTAACTCGTGAATAGTCACAAATTTCTTGACCTCTTCAGTCGTCGCTGCTGACAGAATCCCCAATTTTAACCCTGCTACTGACAAAGACTTTAATATCTCCAAACTACCTACAAATAAAGGTGAAGGAGTTTTACCAACATATTGATCTGCTTCTTCTAAAGCTTGACGGGCAATTTTTAAAGATTCAAACCATCCTCTCCCAGTTTCCGCAATATAGGCTGCTGCTGCAACTTCCGTTTCTTTGCGACTCGCTACAGATATTAAACCCGCTGGATCTAAAAAATCGCCATTAATACCAAAAGCCATTAACAAAGATTCACCAATACCGGGAATTTGCGCGTCTATCATCCGCGCCCCTTTTTGTCCTAATGTTCTTAAATATGACTCAGAATCTTCTAAAGTCCCGTTTTTATCAAATAAAATTGCTTCAATATTAGAAAATGCAATGTTTTTACATTTAATAGTTACCAAAATATCTCACCCTCCTGATATTAATTGCAGATATTAGATTGTAAGTAAAAAAAAAGAGGGCTTTCCCTCTTCCTAATATACTTTAACAATCTGAGTTGTAATTACTTACAATTATCAATCTATTATTCAATAGCTGCGGGAATCTCTTCTTCAATCTCTGTGGCTGTGGGAATTTCTTCCTCAACTACAGCGTCCACAGGTGCAACTTCTTCAGCAACGGCTTCCACATTTGTAGCTTCCACATTTGTAGCTTCCACATCTGTAGCTTCCACAGGTGCTGTCTCTACAGGTGTAGTAATACCTTGCTGTTTGGCAAGCAATTGTTCCCGATACTTAGCTGCCATTTCTTCGGCCTTATCATAAACCAAATCACGGTTCTTGATCATGTCACCAGGTTCGGGTTCCAACTGTTTAGTAGACAGCGAAATCCGTCCTCTTTCTGCATCCAAGTCAATGATCATTACTTTCACTTCATCATTGACATTGAATACACTATGAGGAGTGTCAATATGCTCGTGGGAAATTTCGGAAATATGCAGTAGTCCGCTTACGCCGCCGATATCAATGAAAGCACCATAAGGTTTGATACCGCGAACAGTACCAATGACCACTTCGCCAACTTCCAAACGGTTCATCTTCCGCTCAACGAGCGCCCGACGATGGGAAAGAACTAAGCGGTTACGCTCTTCATCTACTTCTAGGAATTTCAAAGGCAGGTCTTCACCTACCAAATCTTCCTTGGGTTTGCGAGTGCTAATATGAGAACCGGGGATAAAGCCGCGTAATCCTTCAATTCGCACTAATGCACCACCACGGTTGGTTGCGAAAACGCCAGAACGAACAGTAGCATCTTCTGCTTGCAACTGCCGAACTCGCTCCCAAGCCCGCATATACTCAATCCGACGAATTGAAAGGGTGAGCTGACCATCTTCATTTTCATCGGTAAGGATGAAAAATTCCCGTGTTTCGTTTGATTGTAAGACTTCTTCCGGGGCATCGACCCGGTTAATAGACATTTCTTGTATGGGTATATATGCTGCGGTTTTCGCACCTATGTCAATCAGAGCGCCGCGCGGCTCTATACTGAAAACTGTACCCGGTACGACATCACCAGGGCTGAAGTGATAGTCGTATTTATCTAGTAGAGCAGCGAAATCTTCGAGGGTAAATCCAATTTCTGTAGCGGTTAAGTTCTGATTGACCATGCTAATGTATTCCTGGGTCTAGTCTCCGTAAAGGTTTTGTCATAAATTCAGTTTATATGTAAGTAGTGGGAGGACAATTTCCACTTACATTGCTGTCTTATCCTAGCTTAGAATAGCTAGTCTTAACACATATCAACTTCCAGACATAAAATTATATCATATATAGCAGTGAATAGGGAATAGATCTTTTTGTACTGTGGTTTTTAATACTTGTAATTAAAATATCCGTTGCTACTATCATCAGTAACAACGGATATTGTTAGCATATATTCCCTAATAAAGTGGGAATAAACAACCTACTTCTCTTTTTTCTCAAACCGAGGGGGTTCGCGGAAGGCGATCGCAAAAAAGAGGACACCTAATGCTAGGGTCAAAATCAAGATGTAAGCAACACTTTCCATATTCTTCAGATCCTGCCTGTTGAGCCAGTAATTTTATTTTACCAATCTGTAGAAAAAGCATGAAGCAGAAAAATCTACTTCACACCTTATCCAAATTTTAAGCTTCCTTACGGGTACGAGTTGTCTTGTCACCCACTTTCTGGAACAGACCCCATTCAACTTGTTCTTCTTCAATTTCCACACCGGCAAATACATCACGGTAGATTGTCCGTGAACCATGCCACAGGTGACCAAAGAAGAATAATAGAGCGAATACAGCATGACCAAAGGTAAACCAACCTCTGGGAGATGTCCGGAATACACCATCAGACTTCAAGGTTTCTCTGTCAAATTCAAAGATCTCTCCACCTTGAGCCTTACGGGCATACTTCTTGACATCAGCGGGATCTGTAAAGGTTTTACCATTCAGATTACCACCGTAGAAACTGACAGTTACACCAGTTTGTTCAAAGCTATACCGAGATTCTGCCCGACGGAAGGGGATGTCAGCACGGACAACACCATCTTTATCGGTCAAAATAACTGGGAAAGTTTCAAAGAAGTTAGGCAGACGACGCACTGTTAATTCCCGTCCTTCGGCATCTGTGAACACAGCGTGACCTTGCCAAGATTCAGCAATACCATCACCATTCACCATTGCCCCTGTCCG
Organism: Dolichospermum sp. OTE_75_concoct_329_sub; assembly: GCA_031376645.1. Lineage (GTDB taxonomy): Bacteria > Cyanobacteriota > Cyanobacteriia > Cyanobacteriales > Nostocaceae > Dolichospermum. The sequence goes on from JANMEE010000078.1 coordinate 16,433, forward strand.
GAATAAACCACCTTTAGCGGGGCTATTACCAACATAATCGTAGAAAGCCAGCTTTTCAGGAATCTTTGCCCAAGCTTCGGTAAGAGTTGCACCTTCGGCAACACTCGTTTGCACACGACGCTCAATTTCTTGTGCGAAGTAGCTTTGATCCCACTGGTAGCGGGTAGGACCAAACAGTTCAATTGGGGTAGTAGCGTTACCATACCACATAGTTCCAGCTACGATGAAAGCAGCGAAGAATACAGCAGCGATACTGCTAGAAAGTACGGTTTCAATATTACCCATCCGTAGGGCTTTGTAGAGCCTTTCAGGAGGTCTAACTGTCAGGTGGAATAAACCGGCGATAATACCGACGATACCAGCCGCAATGTGGTGAGCAACCACACCACCGGGGTTAAAGGGATTAAACCCAGCCGGACCCCATTCTGGAGCTACTGGTTGAATACTGCCAGTGACACCAAAGGCATCAGACACCCACATTCCTGGTCCAAATAGTCCAGTCAGGTGGAACGCACCAAAACCAAAACAAAGTAAACCGGATAAGAACAGGTGAATACCAAACATTTTTGGCAAATCTAGGGCAGGTTCACCAGTGCGAGGATCTCTAAAGAGTTCCAAATCCCAGAAAACCCAGTGCCAAACGGCAGCCAAGAATAATAAGCCAGAAAGAACGATGTGAGCAGCAGCAACGCCTTCAAATGACCAAAAGCCGGGGTCTACTGCTGTGCCACCAGTTACGCTCCAACCGCCCCAAGATTCGGTAACACCTAACCGGGCCATGAAGGGAAGTACGAACATCCCTTGTCTCCACATGGGGTTGAGAACTGGATCACTAGGGTTATAAATGGCCAGTTCGTACAGTGCCATTGAACCTGCCCAGCCAGCTACTAAAGCGGTGTGCATTAAGTGGACAGAAATCAGCCGACCTGGATCGTTGAGAACGACTGTATGTACTCGATACCAAGGTAGTCCCATTGACTACAAGCCTCCTGGATAGTTATGTTTACAAAGCAATTTTCTTACTGAGATTCCCAAAAAACGGAAACCGCTAATGAGAGGTATCTTGTGAGTTTTATTATTGCTGATTTTGAGTTTGGCAATACCGACCCACTACCATAGCTTGATTTCTTTTGTCAAGAACTAGCTGTTTGAGTGTTTGGGTGACTGCTAAACAAAAATGAGAATATTTTAAAAAGTGTAACTATTGATGGCACGCTTTGCAAGCGTTTCCATAGCTAGGGTTACATAGCTTATTGCTCAACTCTCGCTACTAGTTGCCTGAAATGCTGGTTATAACCTCATTTATCTGAATTATTTTAGTCTACTATTCTAGGATAAAACTAAATTGGGGTTTTATGAGACAGCAATTTATTGATGGTTTCAAAACGGTTGTGAAAATATCATCATCACAACCTGAATTGACTAAACACAACTGAAGGAAAATCCGGTTATATTTGGACAATAATTTTCCATTTAGCAAGTAGTTCTGCTGAGAATAAACCTCTTACTCAATTTTCTGTACAAGTTCCTTTATGTTGGGTACTTGTTTATCTAACTGAGATTCATTGACTGTGATGCTCTGTCCGGCTACATTTTTTTGACCAGCCGTTAGGGATGCAATGGGTATGCCTAATGCACCTGAAACAACCGACGCGCTATTTGCATCGCTGACTTCATACTGAAACATTTCCTTGAAAGCTTGTTGACTAATTGGAGTTGAAGCTCCACCCGGATGAATACAGAAAAATTGAGAAGCTGTTCTCCAAACACCCCATATTTCTTCCCCAATTTCATTGACAACAGTCCTGAAAGCCGATGCAGAGGAGCTATTCATCTGTGTCAACCTATTACCAACATACATATATATTGTGGGCAAAGCCATCCGATATCGATCTGAATTGAGGAAAAATTCAGATCGTGAATCGCCTTTGTGTCTTTGGATGCCATAAACCAGTGCCAACACTGCCTTTACTGCTCTTTTTGAAGAACCATCAGCCGAAAAAGGAATGATCAATCTTTCTGCGGCTGTTAGTGCCAGTTCTGTATACATTGAAAAACTTGGATTACAATCAATAAAAACACAGTTGCTGTCATTATTCCAAGAATTTTGAATATCTGTGATCAGGTCTCTAATCCATAAATGCACAATACGCCAAGCATCTTGTGGACCGGGGTTTGTCGCACCCGATACTCTTGAAGATTGTGTTTCCAGTTGTTCATCTCCAACGACAAGATACACATTGCTTGGGACTACATCGTTATATTGTGATACTTGAGTAATATAGCTAGAGCCTGTACTCGGAGACATATATGGGCTGAGAATCCGTTCTTCAATGTATCCAGAAATTGTGCGTCTTGGCTGTTGCGTGTGAATTTGAGTAAGTTTTGCTTCTCCTTGAATCATGCCACCTAAAAGCATAGAAGATGAGTTAGCTTGTGGACATAAATCAACGACTAAAACCTTTTTGAGAGGATTTTGCCTTGCATATTCTGAAGCTAGTTGAAACGTCAAATAGCTTTTCCCCACACCGCCTTTGTTGTTCCATATTGCGTAGATTGCCATTTATCCAAGTTTCCTAGTTTTTTACTTGCGGTTATTCTAAACGAATTGTGCCTATTACTGGTAATACAATTTTGATGCTGGTTGCATTCTGCCCCATAACATCCACTGTTCATTAGGTTAGTTGAGATCCGAAACCTAACATTATCTCTTCCTTGCCTTTACTTTAATTCTAAAATTCCTGGGCTAAAATTTAACTAATATTTAATAAATAAAGGAGAATAAAGTGGATGCAATGACTACTCAACAGGCAAGTCATGACTTAGATGGTTTGATAGATCGCGTTATTGCAGACGTAGAAGCGACTATCATTTGTAATGATAAGGGCAACAAGGCTATTTTAATTTCTCTAGACGAGTTTTCATCATGGCAAGAAACATTGTATTTACTCTCAAATCCTGTTAACGCCAAACATCTTCTTGCTTCAATTCAATCAGCAAAAGTAGGTGAATTTGTTGAGAGAGAGTTAATTGAAGAATGAAACTCACATTTACAGAAGCTGCATGGAAGGATTATTTGTGGTTTCAGGAAACTGATAAAAAACATTCTGGCGATTGGAGTCGAAAAAATGTTGCTTGTTGTATAGAGATGGTGCGATTCGCTTAAATTTAAATTGAAGTTCAACACAAAATTTTCTCAGTAATAATTCGACAATTTTTTGTAGCAAAATTTAATGTATTAATGTATTCTAAATATAGAAAGCAGCAGTGCTTCGCTATCGCTTGTTGAATAATTACGGGTTACATTTTAAACAAGGGTTATTTTAATTTCTTTTAGACGAATTCTGATCATGGCAAGAAACATTGTGGAATTTTTTTTACAAAATTATGACTTGTTTTTTTGATGTATGTATGCTGTAATAGGTATTAATTCTGATGCACTTAATCCAAGTAAACAGAATTTAACCTCAATTATTTTTAGTGTGCCTCGGTTTTTCCTATTAATACTACACAGAACGGATATCCATTTTAGATATCAGTAATAGACTCGGCTGAGAACAAAATCTTGCAAAAATTTTAGGAGCATAGCAAATAATGGCAGTTTCACTCACTAAAGGACAGCGGATATCACTGGAAAAAGTTGCCCCCGGACTTACTGAAGTATTTGTGGGTTTAGGATGGGATGTGAAAGTCATGGATACTGGCTTGGATTTTGACTTGGATGCCTCCGTCTTTATCCTGGGAAGTAAGGTTTTTAGTGCTTTTAGGAGTGTTCATATATTTTTAACTTCAGATGAACCAGAGAACAGAGAATGGGGGCGTAATTTTACTCATGTATATGTATTTGCAGATCAGCAATCAGTAGATTATTTAGGAATAGCTAGTTTCCGTCATCATCAGGTTACAGATATTGCTGGTGTTCGCATTGACCAAATTATGAATACTTCCAATCAGGCTAATTTGAATTTAGGTCAATTATCTAATTTGATTGCTAATACTATTGCTCATGAAATTGGTCACACACTGGGATTAGATCATTCACTCTTACCTACAGATGTGATGCACGATGGACTAGAACATCGTATTCACAGTTTAATGCCTCCGTCTTTTCATGTAGGACAGATTATTTCTATGAACAAAGCTATTCGTCAATATAAATCTTGATCAGAATTTACCAAATCAGAATCAATACCTATATAGAGATGTTGAAGTAGAACCGCTCTATATTTTATGTTTACTTAGTAAAAAATAAAATTTAATTACTTTATGATTCCCCAACTTCAACAAGAACGATTACAAAAGTTGAGTCAAGAATTACAATTTGCTATTAATACTAATAATATCTCCTCTATGGAGTATCACAGTAAAGAAACCAGACGAGAACTTCAGGACTTACACGATGAACACCAAAACCAAAATTGACTGTCCTGTTTGCGGCTATCAAGGAATTGAGAGCAATACCTGTCCTAATTGTGATACAGATATTTCTCTAATTCGCTCCTTAGAAGAATTGCCTCAGCGGCCAAAATCTTGGACAACAGGAATTGCCATCTTAATGCTGATAATCGGACTGACTATCGGTGCCGCAGGTAGTATTTTTGCTCTGCAAACAGCTATATATACCGCAATTGTTCCTAAGCCTACAGTTACTACTAGTCCTAATCCTAATCTTGCTCCACAGGTTATTGCCCCTATTATCCCCAAACCAGCTCCATCACTAGCTACTTATACCGTTAAATCAGGAGATACTCTGAGTAGTATTGCAAAAAAGTTTTGTAGTAAACCTACTGATTGGCAATTAATCGTTGCCGCTAACTCCGAATTACAAAAACGGGAAAATAAATTAGATATAGATCAGGTGTTAAAAATTCCTAGTAGCTGTAAAGAAAAAACTCCATGAAAAAGGATTATCGCTGATTATTTGCGTTCGATATTGCCAACTATCAAGCGATTCAAGTATAAGTAGGTTAGCATTGAAAATTGTCGTTATGGCAAGGCAAGAGGCAAGAGGCAAGAGGCAAGATTGAAGAGGGTTTGGGCGATTTTACTTTTCTTTACACAGATTGATTTTATTGTGTTCACCTACTTAGTGATTTATCAGCTTTGGCAAAATCTGCACCTACTCTAACTTTATTATCAAAATATAATGGGTTAGAACAAGCCATAGCTCAAGCTACCCAAGAAGAAAATTTAGCTATGTTATTTAAAGAGATTTCCCGTGCCTGACTCATCCCCAAACTATCTAATTAGCTCAGAATTACGAGAATTACTCGTACAAAAATTCGGCGTTCTGCAAAGAGACAATGTAATATTACAGCAGTCTTTAAGAGAACAGCAAACCCAAACCACAGCCCAAACAGAAGATTTATTCTTAGAACTTTTAGAAGTTGCTGATGCCTTAGAAGCTTTATTAGACTATTTAGAAAACAATCCTAGTCCTAGTCCAGAATTTATAGATCGCTTACCCAAATCCATTGGTGCAGTTAATCGCAAGTTTCTCAGCGTATTAGGAAAACGCCAACTTTTACCTATAGAATTACAGGAAGGCACAGAACCAGATTTTAACTTATGTCGCGTCATTGATCGGGAAGAAAGAACCGATATCCCAGATCAAACAATTACTAAAATTGTCCGTCGCGGATTTCAATGGGGTGAAAAAGTCCTCCGTCCCGCAGAAGTTATTACCGCTAAGTCAGATAATGGCGATGTTACGACTATTTCCACTCCTGAAATTCTGACTCGGTGAACTCCTGGACTCCTGACTCGGTGAACTCCTACTTAAACTGTTGATTATGACTCCTCACAAAAGTGATATTAAAGATACTTCTCCCCAAACAAAAATATGGAGTAGTTGGCAGGAAAATTTAGTTTTAATAACTATTGCCCTGTGTTTAGCTCTCCTAATTCGGACATTTATTGCTGAACCACGCTTGATTCCATCAGAATCAATGTATCCTACCTTACACACAAGCGATCGCTTAGTTATAGAAAAAGTATCATATCGTCTTCACCCTCCCAAAACAGGTGATATCGTCGTTTTTAACTCACCACCAGAATTACAAAGACGAGGATATTCTCAAAACCAAGCCTTTATTAAACGGGTAATTGGTGCACCAGGATCAGTAATTAGTATCACTCAAGGCAAAGTTTACCTCAATGGGAAAGCCTTAACAGAAGACTACATTGCCGAACCGCCAAATAGCCCATTTCCAGAGATCAAAGTTCCAGAAGGGTCATTTTTCGTCATGGGAGACAACCGCAATGATAGTAATGACTCACGCTTTTGGGGTTTTGTCCCTAGTAAAAATCTCATCGGTCGGGCTACATTTCGCTTTTGGCCACCTGACCGCATTGGCTTAATCTAAGAGGATATTTGATAGCTGGCATGGCGTTAGCCATAAAGTCCTCTTGTGGGTATCAAAACTTTTAGATCTCGCTAAATCTCCCTTAGAGGATGTTTTAAAAGTCTCTCATGGTATATCAAATATTGTTTTACCCCTCCCTAACCCTCCCCTTAGAAAGGGGAGGGGACTTGATTTTCCGGTTTCCCCCCAATACATCGGGGGGACTAAGAGGATGTTTTAAAAGTTTTCAAGGTATAAATTAACCCCCTCTTGTAAACCTCTCCCCGAAGCGGAGAGAGGCTTTGAAACCCCCCTTCCCAGCCTTCGGCACGCTGCGCTAACGTAGGGAAGGGGGGCAGGGGGGTTAGGTTTTTGGAGATTATTGGTTTTATTTAATACTTTATG